>NZ_JACSOF010000148.1:0-17118 GCF_014349205.1 Photobacterium sp. BZF1 | reverse complement strand
GGAGAGATAGGGATTTGAACCCTAGATACGCTATTAACGTATGCCGGTTTTCAAGACCGGTGCTTTCAACCACTCAGCCATCTCTCCGTAAGTGCGGTGGATAATACGGACTTCTAGGATGGCTGTAAAGAAGAAAAACTCTACTTATTATCTAAGCGGTCACTATCACGCCATTACGGCGAAAATCGGCACCTTTGTCTGCTTTTTAACTAGAAAAGCGTGACATAAGTGAAGAGAAGACTGATTTTGCTTCATCATCAATAATGTTTCCGTGCGCCACGACGATTTTGTTGAATTGCCATTGCTCAACACTTTGGAGAAAGCGGCTGAAAGCCGCTTTGTCTTTGATGGTAAAACTCATCTTGAGAAGCGGATGGATACAACGGCCTTTGAAGCCAATAGGTTCAAATACGAATTTGGACATAGCACCGGCAAAACCTGACTTATTTGGGTTTTCAGGGTAGTTTTGCACCAAATCAGTCACAATCAGCGACGATGAGCGAGAGTGGAAGAATATGGTTTCGTTTAATGAAGGAACCGAAGGCATGGTTTGCCATTCAAGATCATCCTGCCAAACATTCTCCATGCCGCGCTGAAGGATATGGTAGTTGGAAAGCGGCACTTTACGTGGAATTCCTGCACTGACGTAAACTTCCGCATCGGGGTAAACATCAATCCAGTCTTGCAGCCATTTGCTATGGTGGTTATTAGGGGCAACCAAGTAGCGAACAGAACCGAGAGTATTTATCTCTTGTTGTAACGAAGTAGAGATAGCCGTTGGCGAATGTACCCAAAGTTGACCGTCTTGAAGCCGAACAATGGTCATCCTTAAACCCAGTTTGGTACCCAACATCTTCATTGAGTCTTCATGAACCCAAATTTCGTCGCCTATCTGTCGCATGCCTTCCCCGCTAGTTAGTTGTTTATATTCAACTTCTCTATCTACTAACTATAGTGCCAGAGGGCGCAGCAAAGGCATGCTTTTGAGATCACAGAATCGCCAATCTACATTAGCAAATAGGTCAGATATAAGGCTTCACTTCTAATAGCGACTCAACAATCGATGTTGCACGAGGTACCACATCTTCAGCAGGAACTAACAAATCCGGAATCATAATCGCCTGGCAACCGGCATCAAGACCCGATCGCATGCCGTTGTTCGAATCTTCCAACACCAAGCAATTGGCTGGCGCAATATCTAGCTGGTTGCTCGCCATCAGGTAGCAGTCCGGTGCAGGCTTTCCGTTTTCTACATCTTCGGCGGTTACCATGACATCGAACTGGGAGATGTAGTCGCTACCCGCGAAGTGATGTTCGACCTTATCTCGAGGGGAAGAAGTGACAAGCGCACATTTCAACCCTTTTTGTTTTATCTCAGCAAACAGTTCGGCAAAGCCAAGCTTATAGGGAATACCTTTGTCTTGCTCGGCCTTGAACATCGCATTCCTGACTTGGCAGAAGCGCTCTAAATCAATGTCATCACCAAACATTTTTGCCACCCGGCGCTCACACTCGACATCCTGCACCCCGATAAATGACTGGTAGTCAGCATCGGTTATCACCAAGTCTTGCTCTTCGGCGGCATATTGCCAGCAGGCCTTGTACAACCCTTCGGTGTCAAAGATCAGGCCATCCATATCAAACAATACCGCTTTTACTTCTTTCATATCCTTCCTCAAAGTTGTTGTGTGCAGGGAGTTGTCAGCGTTAGGTCATTACATCGTAATTTCCAATCGGTTTCCTTCAGGATCAAGCACTACGCTCTCGTAGTAGCCATCGCCAGTACGCCGTGGATCATCAACAACGTTATAACCATCTTTGGCTAAACGCGCGGTTAATGCATCGACCTCTTGCTCAGAGCCAACCGACATTGCTAGGTGTATCAACCCAGTAAACTGAGCCAATGGATCATCGGCCGTCATGGGAATAGCATCATTGTGCATGATTTCCAACCGCGCCCCTTTGTCAAAACTCAAGAAATAAGAAGAGAACCCTTTCTTGGCATTGACGTACTTCTCATTGGATACCGCATTAAAGTAGGTTTGATAAAAAGTGCGCATGGCTTCAAGATCACGCACCCACATAGCAACATGTTCAATTTTCATGATATTTCCTCAACGTCATTAACTGGCACTATTCACCGTTGCGAAAGTCGGCAACCGGCTGGATTGATATACTAATTTGTTCAACTGACACCTTGCAGCCAGCCTGCCTAGGTGCCTGAGCGGCCACACCCACTTGCAACTGCTGTGACCAAGGCAAGCCAAACTTACGGACAAACCGCCACTGCTTACCATCAAGGCTGTAATGTAGTCCGATCATATTGCCCTTGCGGGTAATTCGCAGGTAGGCCTCTGGGCTTTGAAGAACTTCGTTATTGGTATCGTCAGACCACCCATCGGTGACAACCGACACAATCGATATCCCGCCATCAGCACACTTTTCTATGCAGATTTTTGCCCAGCGTTCGGCGCTTTCCCGAACCATCAATGCACCAGCATCAAACAACCCAACCAATTGGCAATCTAGTTTGGCCTGGAATGTGAAATCACCAGACAAGCGAGTGAAATAAAAGCTTGCCGAATCTGCAATGATAGACTCGAAAGAACGGATACAATCCGTTTCTCCCTGAGGCTCAATCAATAGCTGATCTGAGGTTTGCTCAACGCGCTTTGGCGGGTTATACCATTCAAAGTGCTCAAATAAGGCTTGTTGAGAGTGCGTCATACGTTGATTACCTCGATATCTAGCGCATCAAAACTGACGACCTGCTCAGGCGTTGCATCAGTCACCACCACATCAAGTCGGTCAGCGGCAACAACTCTGTATGGAGAGCGCTTATTAAGCTTTTGCTGACTCGCCAATACAACAACCCGACGGGCCTGATTGGCCATTGCGAACTTAACTTCGGCTTCAGCCATGTCATCGGCGGTAAGTCCGAATTCACTGTCTAGTCCACACACGCCAAGCACAGCCATATCAGCAGAGATGTTTTCTATCGCTCGCACAGTCATAGCCCCGGTTGCGATGGCACCCGATGGATGAATACGTCCACCCAGCAAAATGGTCTCGATATTTCTCTCGAGCAAAAAGGTTGCAACAACAGGTGACGGGGTGATCACAGTAATTGGGCTGTTGACCGGAATGGCATTTGCCATTTTCAATATCGAGGTCCCGCCATCTAGGAACAAAGTGTCGACACCTTCGATTAAGGACTGCAATGAAGATTGGCACCCCGCCAGCCAGGTATCGGCATCTTTTACCCTATCAATGAAAGGCCTAGCGGGAACTGATCCTGCAATGGCTCCCCCTTTTACCCTTTTGAGCGCGCCCTGCTGCTCAAGTGCAATCAAATCGCGTCTGATGGTATCTAGGGAAACCCCTAACTCTTCAGCAGCCTCTTTGGCGATAAGGGTCTTCCCTTGCTGAATTTGCTCCAAGAGCCAATTCTGCCGGGTCACTGGGTTGTTCAAATCAAGGGATGAATCTGCCATAAGCTAATCTCATAAAGGTGCGATAGCCTGCATTCTAAACTGCAAAAACCCGCAGATCAATGCAATAAAACGCAAAATTACTTACAAAATCTTATCTGTACTGGCCATAGTCGTCTAATTAATGCATTTTTCTGCAAAAAAACTGTTCAACAAAGATATGGAGTGAGTACCAGATTTATGAGAACTTGTAATGAGGAAAGGAAACATCCCAACAATTAAATTGTCAGGATGCCTCTGAGGAGGAAACATAAAGAGGTGAATCAATCAAAAGTGATTTTTCTGAAATGAGGATTATCGATCTGAACTTCCAGCATAGAGATCTCATCAAGCACTACCAGCTCTGTCGTGGCGTTTTCTGTTTTTATCTCAATGCATTCCTGTTTGTTTTCGTTCCATTTTGTATCTAATGCGGTGCCGAGTAACTCCTCGCCCGACCTCATCGTCAACCTGATGGGATATCGATACATACAAGCAATTTCGACATAGTCTGTTTGGTGGCAGGTAACCATTTGCGCCCCTTTCTTCTTTGCCCGGTGGTCTCACTGATATTGGGCAGACGTAATGAACTGACCAAATGTTTCGCACCAAACAATCACAGTATTGTACTGGGCAATATCAACACTTTCGTCCAGCGGTAGCATGAACTGATTGAAAGTTTTGATATCACCGACTTTAACCATTGTCGATTTCAGGCGGTTGAAGTCATCTTCTGTTTCAACAAACTCGGGCGATAGATATAGCTTATAGTCTGGCCCGGGCGCTAACTCACCCATAAAACTGATACTATCTGTCGCCAAAGCGACCTTGCCCTCTCCCCAATGGAGAAAATCACTGTCTTGACGCTCTTTATCAAAGGTACCGGTAAATTGTGCTTTTGCTTCGACTGACTCAATCGTGGATACCGGAGGTGCCTCCGGCGCAATCAAAATGGGGAGCGCATAAATGCCTAATGCAAAACCAATCCCAACCGCTATGATGTGCGTTACCAATAACCCGAAAATTCGCTTCATCCCTGCCTCCATGCAGCAGCTAACTAAGTGTAATCACATACAATTGAACTATAGCAAAAACAGCAAGGTAGCTATGACTTTGCAAGTAATATTCTACAATCTAGTCTTCGAAGCTAGAGCCTTCTCTAAAAGGCGTAGCATTGCCTGTCGAACTGGTCCCTCGGTATGACGGCGGGTTTGGATCACATCTACGGTGGTTAGCCAACCGTCCGGCTCGAAGGCCAGATCCAGTACAACGAGTTTTCCCTGCTCAACAAAAGGCGCGGCCAGTCGCTCGGGGACAATCACCCAGCCTAGTCCTTGTGAGGCCAACTCCAACAACAGGTGGTGGTTACTTGTGAACCAAACTTGCGTGCTAATGGCATATGAAAACCACAGTTCTTTGCCACCGGACGAGCGCTGTACGACCTGGCGGTAATTGCGCAGATCGACATCCTTGAGGGCCGTTTTATGGGCCAATGGATGGTCAGGCGATGCTAGGGTCAAAAAACGGTTATAACCAACCGTAGCAAACTCGGTATCTTCCAACATTTTTCCGTCAGAATAGACAACACCAACATGTGCCCGGCCTTCACTGACCATGGTTTTGATGTCAAAAGTGGAGGCAGAGATAAGCTCAATATTGGTCATCGGGAACTGCTCACCCAATGTGACAAGCTGCGCAAGTAAAACAGGTTCAAGAACGCTCTCTTCTATTGCCACAACAAGTTCATGCTCTTGGTCAGCATCGAGCGCCATGACTTTTTGGTCCAAGCGCTGTTGCTGCAGCAATATGGCGCGTGCTATCGGCAACAGTGCTTCTCCCTGTGAAGTGAGCCTCGGGATATTGCTAGAACGGTCAAACAAGGTTTGATTTAGCGCGATTTCGAGGTTCGATACCGATTGGCTAACCCCAGATTGCGCCCGTTTATATTTTCTTGCTGCTGCCGAAAAAGAACCACACTCACAAACGGCGACAAACATTTTCAATTGTTCAAAGCTGTACATTAATAATTGGCCACTTCCTACGTTACCTATTCACCCAGCAAGCCTATCACTAGTCGTGATAGCTGCTAACTTTCGCCCATGAAGAACTTTGCTACGCTGCTACCAAAAGAGGTACTGAATACTAGTTTATTCAGGAGTCCCTTACCAACGTAAATAGAATCAGAGTATCAGGATAAATGATAGAAAAGCTCTGAACTTAACACCTGCTGGAGCTATTATGAATATTGACCAAGCGCTTGCTCTCATCCACCGAGGAACAGAGCAAATTACCCCTGAATCAGCACTGATTGAAAAATTACAGAAGAGCCGCCCTTTAGTGGTGAAACTCGGTGCCGATCCTACTGCCCCTGATATCCACCTCGGTCATACTGTTATCTTGAACAAGCTAAGGCAGTTTCAAGACTTGGGCCACAAGGTTGTCTTCTTGATCGGCGACTTTACAGGCAAAATTGGCGATCCAAGTGGAAAGAACACCACCCGCCCACCACTGACGACAGAGCAGGTCCTTGCCAATGCTGAAACCTACCAACAGCAGGTGTTCAAAATCCTTGATCCGAACAAAACCGAGATCGTATTCAATTCACACTGGCTGTCCGAGCTCGGCGCAGAAGGCATGCTCAAACTTACCGCCAGTCACACTGTCGCCCGAATGCTGGAACGTGAAGATTTCAAAAAGCGCTTTGCCCAGCAGCAATCCATCGGTATCCATGAGTTTATCTACCCGCTCCTTCAGGGATACGATTCAGTGGAATTGAAAGCTGACATCGAACTAGGCGGAACGGACCAGACCTTTAATCTGTTGATGGGCCGAGAACTGCAAAAGCAGTACAACATGGAGCAGCAAGTGGTCATCACCATGCCTTTGCTCGTTGGCCTAGACGGGGTAAAGAAAATGTCCAAATCGGCAGCCAACTACATCGGTATTAGCGAATCACCGCAGGAAATGTTCGGCAAACTGATGTCTATTTCAGATGACTTGATGTGGAACTACTTTGAATTGCTCTCATTCCGCCATATGGATGAAATCAAACAACTTAAGCGAGATATCGAAACCGGGCGTAACCCGAAAGAAGTCAAAGTACTGCTGGCAAAAGAGATCGTCACACGCTTCCACTCCGAGTCAGCAGCAGGTAAAGCTGAAGCCCAGTTCAACCAACGCTTTGCTGCCAAAATATTACCTGACGACCTACAAAAGATAGAAGTTAAGCAGGGTTTGAGTATCAGCCAGTTGCTCAAACAAGCAGGGTTAACCTCGTCAACCTCAGAGGCAATGCGTTTAATCAAGCAAGGGGCCGTAAAGGTAGATGGCGTCAAAATTGAAGACCCAACACTGACACCGACAACAAGCGAAAAGATTTATCAAGTTGGTAAAAGGCGCGCTGCTAAAATTGTAATTGCCTAACAGCTATTAATCGAATAATAGGCGGTAATATACCGCCTATTAACACAGTTAAATGGAAGTGAAAAGGCCATACCACTGCTCAGCACGTTCTTTTGAAATTACCGCTTGGCAAGGTGATTCGACTATGGGCTTATTTACACAAATTTGCTGGTCTGGGTTCGTATATTGCTGAGAAGAAGTAGACTGACCCAATATACCCGAGGAGCTACAACCTGATAAAAACAAAGCCAAGACTACTGCCACATGAACATATTTCATAGCAACCTCCCTGTTGCATACTTCTTTCAATAAATTTAACAAAGTTATATTAAAGATAAATCATTTAGAAATACTTTCTGTGGGATAACTCATAAAACCTTAACTAAATATAACAAATTGAATCAATTACTTATGAGCACTATAAGTCATGCTTATCCAAATCTATGACCCCGCCTAAAGACATCGCCTTTATAATTTAACTGTTATTCAGGCTTTAATCAGCCAATGCCAATTTAACTGCCGCCTCAGCGTGAATTTGGGTTGTATCATACAAAGGCACTGCGGTATCTGCCTGTTGGATTATCATGGCAATCTCTGTGCAGCCCAAGATTACCGCTTGCGCACCATCTTTACTGAGTTGTTCTGTTATACGAACATATTCCTCTCTAGACTCATCCTTGATAACCCCCTTGCACAACTCATCATAAATGACCTGATGAATGGTTTCCCTGTCCGGTAAATCAGGAACGACGACTTCAATACCAAACTGCTCGGTCAAACGGCTAATGTAAAAGTCCTGCTCCATGGTAAAGCGAGTTCCAAGCAACCCGACTTTCTTAATGCCGTCGGCTTGCAGTTGATTTGCCGTGGCGTCGGCAATATGGAGCAAGGGTATAGACATCACCTGCTCAATCTCTTTGGCGACTTTGTGCATAGTATTAGTACAGATCAATAGAAAGTCAGCACCCGCGGCTTCAACAGACTTGGCTGCATTTGACAAGATCTCTGCTGTCGCCGGCCAATTACCAGCATGCTGGAGCTTCTCAATTTCATCGAAGTTTACACTGTAAAGTGCCACCTTCGCCGAATGCAAGCCTCCCAACTCCTGCTTAATACCTTCATTAATTGCCTTGTAATAACTGGCTGTCGATTCCCAGCTCATTCCGCCCAATAGGCCGATTGTTTTCATGCTGCTCCTATCTGTGGTCTTCGTTCAATATATTTCACTAATATCATTGTTTGCTGAATAAAAACAGACAATGATAGGGTCAGAAACGCTGCACAAGGAACAGTACCAGTGATAAAACCAGCCAGGTTCAGGGATATCTCTGAGATTATTGCCCTCACGGGACGTGCTATCAGGGCTTGCATTGACGAGCCCACAGATGTTCAGGACGGACTGATTGCCAGTTGCGCCGACAGTGTGATGTGGTGGCGGACGCACCCAGATCACTCCGTGCATTATGTCTATCGTGTCGACGACCTTGTAGTAGGATCTATTTTGGTAAAAGAATATTGGAACCTGTCTAATTTATTTGTCGATCCCGCCTATCACAACCAGGGAATTGCCCGCCAACTCATCACCAAAGCCCTTGAGGATTGTAAATCACGCTCTCCAAAGCAGGCTGTCCACCTCAACGCCTCTTGGTATGCCGTCAATTTCTACCAAAAAATGGGGTTTGTCCCTAATGGTGAGCCAAGGGACTTACCCGGTGGTTGTTTTCCATTTATCTATAAGTTTTATCAAACTCCATAAAGTACTAGCGCAACCGACAATGCAAAGGTCACCATCGCAGGCACACCATCCCGCCAGGTATCAAACCATAAATGGCAGACCATGGCCCCCATTGAGACAGCAGCCAGCAGTGTCGACCCCATCAGAGCAATTGTCGTTGCTATTGATGCTCCCACCAGCATCGGAGTAATGATCATCACCGCAGATACGAATTCCAATACACCGACTGCGAACATCCAGTGTCGGTTGAGACCATACTTCACGAAGAAAGCTAGCTGGGTAGTAAAAATCATCTTCTGCCAACCTAATATTTTGATCGAACTTGCAAACAAGAAGAAAGCGGCAAGAAGAGAAGTGATGATAATCTGAGTAATGGTCATGGTATCTGCCTCGAAATGTAAACTTGGGACAATCATAAACATTCCAATAGCACTGGATATACAGTTAAAATTGATTACCAAGCATTCCAATTAGGAATAGATCATGGACAAGTTAGACTGTATTCGCACCTTTACCAGAGTCGTGCAACTCGGCAGCTTTACCGCTGTCGCCAATACCCAAAACATCACCCAGGGCAGCGTAAGTAAAAAAGTGAGTTGGTTGGAACAACATCTTTCGATATCACTGCTGCATCGAACAAGCCGCCAATTGTCATTAACAGACGCAGGTGAAGCCTATTTTCAGCATGCCCTGCGCCTGCTTGAAGACCACGACAGTTTCGAAGCGAACCTCAAGGGTGAACAATTCAAGGCTAAGGGAAGGTTGGCCTTGTCCATGCCAACGTCGCTAGGTTTGCACCTTCTCGCTAAACCTATTGCCGATTTCATAGCATTACATCCTGATGTTGATATCGATCTGTCTCTCAATGACCAACATATTGATCTCTATCGTGACAACATTGATATTGCCTTCCGGGCATCTCTCCTCAAGGACTCTGGATTAAAAGCAAAGCACCTGATTGACAACACCATGGTCTACTGTGCCTCGCCAAATTACTTAAAGCGTAAAGGCTTGCCACGACACGCTAGTGAACTCACGAAACACCACTGCCTAACTTACTCGCTGGCCCACCCTTCCAATGTTTGGAACTTCATCAACCGAGATGGCAAGTCAGAAAAAGTGTCCTTGAGTGAGCATTTTCGCAGCGACAGCCCAGAAATGCTGTTGAAAATGGCCACTTTAGGGCAGGGAATCACCTTTTTGCCTCAATGGATGGTTTCCCCCTTTGAAAAGACAGGCGAGTTAGTTGAAGTGCTAACCGATTACCGACAGCAGACTATCCCACTTTATGCCGTGTACAAAAACAGCCAAACGCAGCCTTATCGTATTAGGGCTTTTATCGATTTTATTGCAGGCAAATTGGAAGCTGAAGGTTGCTGAAACCAGTTGCCAAACATTATCGAACACTGTATTAATGGTTTTTTGCGTTTAGGAGATCATTGATGCTAGGCATAACCCAGCTTTTCAAGCGAAGAGCCATTCGCCAATACATAAAGGCTATCGGTCCTACACTGCTGAAGTCTTATGGCCCTCGGGAAGCATACAGCGAAGGGCAAATTGTAGCGGTGCTCGAGCAATCAGGTCTTAGCCAACGATATCAGCAATATGCCTATGCACTCTTTGGTGACCAATATCCAGAATTGCGGCAGGAACTTGCTGAGGGGCTGTTTGGCAACACAACATTCACTGCCCTAGACATTATTGCATTAGCCAAGCCTGCTGGCTGGAAAGGGGGAACCAATAACGACAACCTTTCTAATCATTATGGGCAAAACAGCCGGTACTAAGCACATCAGAAACTAAGCCACCGTGTCCTTATATTGATATTTTTAGTCTTTATGTTTGTAATGGACATCCAATCATATCCCTACAATGGCTCCCGACATTAACAACAACCAACAGGAGCCTTGGCATGCCTTTCCAAACTAAAACGACGACAAAGTCAGCGCCATCAATTACTTCGAACACCACACGCCTGCCTATCAGCTTGGTGATCGACGAAAATCACCCAGCCTACCAGTGGGCCAAGAAACAATCAGATTCGGTCAATGCGTTTGGTCACATCGGTACCCATATCGACTGCTATACCAAAGTACCGCAGCACAGCCATTACACCACAGATACCATTATGCTCGACTGTACCCTATCCATGCCTGGCATTGGTGATATCGAGAAGCTTGATATTGCAGGAAAGTCTCTGGTGCTATTTACCGCAAACCTTGCGAATAACAGCTACGGCACACCGCAATATGGCAAAGCAGATACTGCACTCGATAGCGATGTACTCGATGCAATCCTCGCCAAGCACCCAGCATTCATTTTCATTGATAGCTACGGGATAGGAGCACACGGTGATGAACACATCAGTTTCGACAAGCGTTGTGAGGATAATGACTGCTTTGTGATTGAGAATGTAGTATTGAACCAGCAGACGGCAAGCAAGCTCATCCAGCTTGATATTCAGTTTGATGTAACAGGTGCCTCAACGGGTAAACGCTGCGAAGTCACTGCCATCATGAGTAATATGGAACAGAAATAATGGCAGTAACACTCAAGCAGTCAATCTTAGAGAAGACAACCATGCCCTTTAGGCTGGTCGGCATGGAATGGCTCAACGCCCAGACCATGAGCTTAAAGCTGCAACCCGAGCAGCCTTATTCTTATCAAGCTGGGCAATACCTAACTTTGCCGCTTCCAAGCAGCCAGAAAGCATTGCCGTTTTCAATCGCTAGTGGGTCTAGCAAAGAAAGGTCGAATCAAAACAACGATTATATCGAAATACAAATTGGTGGTGTCTTGCCCGATTCCGAACTAGCCGGTGATATCAGGCAATTTCGCACCCAGTGGCTAAACCAGCAGCCCTTGTATCTTGGCCAAGCTGCCGGAGAAGCTTATTTCCGCGATACTGGTAGTGCTGTCACCATCGTTGCCGGTGGTTCGGGATTTAGCTATGCCAAAAGTATCGTCTATGAGGCCTTGTCACTACCTAAAGCGGTCGATATCACCTTGTACTGGGGTGCAAAAACCGTTGCCGACCTGTATGAACACAACGCAATGGTAGCGCTTGCCAACCAGCATCCGCATTTTCACTATGTGGCTGTTGTTGAAACGCTTCCCCAAGATAGTTCATGTCACTGTGATGCAATCGGGTTGCACCAAGGTCAGCTGCTGGATATTTTCTTTTTCAACCAGCAACTTGGCACCAATCAGGATATGTATATTTGCGGGCGGTTCGAGATGGTCCAAACCGCTTATCGCCACATTGTAAAGGCCAACCCTGAACTGGCTGGCCGTATATTCTCAGATGCACTTCCACCGATCCACAAACGGTAACTCCCCTAGATCAAAGAGGCAAGGCCTAGCCTTGTCTCTTTTGTATTGCTCCCTCCCTACTAGCTCGAGCATATTTGTGACGCCAAGTCGAAAATCTTAGGAAACGGGACATAATTGCCCACTATAGGGAAGATAGCAGCGCGCTTTTCGATAAAGATGGACCTATCGAAACCAAGCATACAAAGGAACAGCCATGCATCACCCAAAAATTACCTTCATCGGGGCCGGTTCTACCATTTTCGTCAAAAATATCCTTGGCGACGTTTTCCACAAACCAGCACTAAAAGGGGCCAACGTTGCCTTGATGGACATCGACCCAGTCCGCCTTGAAGAGTCACAAATTGTTGTTAGCAAGCTAATGGAGTCTGCAGGTGCAACTGGCGATATCCAATGCTATACCGACCAGAAAGAAGCATTGAAAGGGGCTGATTTTGTTGTCGTTGCCTTCCAGATTGGTGGCTATGAACCATGTACTGTTATCGACTTCGACGTCTGCAAGAAGCACGGTCTGGAGCAAACTATCGCCGATACCTTGGGCCCTGGCGGTATCATGCGCTCACTGCGTACGATCCCCCACCTGTGGCAGATCTGCGAAGACATGACTGATGTCTGCCCGCAAGCAACAATGTTGAACTACGTCAACCCGATGGCAATGAACACCTGGGCAATGTACGAGAAGTATCCACATATCAAGCAAGTTGGCTTGTGTCACTCGGTACAGGGAACGGCTGAGGAACTCGCCCGCGATTTGGACATCGATTATAGCGACCTTCGCTATACCTGTGCCGGTATCAACCACATGGCCTACTACCTGACACTTGAGAAGAAAACCGAACACGGTGAGTACGTCAGCATCTACCCTGATCTGCTAGAAGCTTACGAAATGGGACAGGCACCGAAGCCGAATATCCACGGCAACCCTCGTTGCGAAAACATTGTCCGCTACGAAATGTTCAAGAAACTGGGTTATTTCGTCACGGAATCTTCCGAGCACTTTGCCGAATACACTCCGTACTTCATCAAGCCCAACCGCCCGGATTTGATTGAGCGTTACAAAGTGCCATTGGACGAATACCCAAAACGCTGCGTTGAACAAATTGCCAACTGGAAAAAAGACCTGGAAGCCTTCAAGCAGGCAGAGCGTATCGAACAGAAAGAGTCTCATGAGTACGCCAGTACCATCATGAACGCTATTTGGACCAATACCCCAAGCGTGATTTACGGCAACGTCAAAAACGAAGGATTGATAGAGAACCTACCGCAAGGATGTTGTGTCGAAGTTGCCTGTCTGGTTGACGCCAACGGTATCCAGCCAACCGCCGTAGGGAAACTACCTAGCCACTTGGCCGCATTGATGCAGACCAATATCAATGTCCAGACCCTACTGACTGAAGCAATCCTGACCGAAAACCGCGACCGGATCTACCATGCCGCTATGTTAGACCCTCACACAGCCACGGTCCTCGGTATTGACGAAATCTACGCCTTGGTTGATGAACTTATCGAAGCACAACAAGACTGGCTACCCAGCTGGATCTAAGCCAAGCACGCAATAGAACACAATTTAATCCATGCCAAGTGGCTCAGAGCCACTTGGCAAAGACCCTACGTGAAACAAACAATAATTGCCTTTCCTACAAAAAGCAGTAAAAAGGGATAAGGAAAAAGGAGCTTTTATGAGCGTCTCAATGAACACCAAGTTAAGCTACGGCTTTGGTGCGTTCGGCAAGGACTTTGCCATCACCATCGTCTATATGTACCTGATGTTTTACTACACCGATGTCGCCGGGATCTCTGCCGGTATTGTCGGTACCATTTTCCTCGTTGCCAGGATCTGGGATGCAGTGAATGACCCCATCATGGGCTGGATTGTCAACAACACCCGTAGCCGTTGGGGCAAGTTCAAACCGTGGATCTTGATTGGCACTGTCGCCAACTCTGTCGTGCTTTACCTGTTGTTCAACGCCCACTATTTTGAAGGCCCATGGCTTATTGCCTACGCCGCAGTTACTTACATTCTATGGGGCATGACGTATACCTTGATGGATATCCCATTCTGGTCTTTGGTCCCTACCCTGACGTTGGATAAGCGGGAGCGCGAAGAACTTGTTCCCTACCCTCGCTTCTTTGCCAGCTTGGCATGGGTAGTCACTGCCGCTATCGCTATGCCGTTTATCAACTATGTCGGTGGCGAAGACAAAGGCTATGGCTTCCAAATCTTTACCATCTTGCTTATTGCCTGCTTTGCGGTATCAACCTATATCACGCTGCGCAATGTCAAAGAACGTTACTCTACCGCTCAGCTTGACGACCAACCGGTACAAGAGAGGATCTCCCTCAAAGAAATGGTTGGCCTTATCTACAAAAACAGCCAGCTGAGCAGTGTGTTGTGCATGGCGCTAGCCTATAATCTGGCCACCAATATCATTACAGCCTTTGCCGTCTACTACTTTACCTATGTCGTGGGTAACGAAGCACTGTTCCCTTACTACATGGCCTATGCAGGTATCGCAAACCTAATCACCCTGGTGTTATTCCCGAAACTTGCCGGTATGTTCTCACGCCGCGTGCTATGGGCCTGTGCTTCCGGATTCCCAATCCTCGGTAGCCTGGTGCTGATTTATGTCGGTATGTACGACCCACAGAGCATCATTTTGATTTCAACTGCCGGTGTATTTCTACAAATCGGTACGGCACTATTCTGGGTACTTAACGTTATCATGGTTGCAGACACGGTAGATTACGGTGAATACAAGCTGGGTGTTCGCTGCGAGAGTATCGCCTACTCGGTACAAACCTTGGTGGTAAAAGCAGGTTCAGCCTTTGCGGCGTTCTTCATCGGTATCGCCCTGACCGCAGTCGACTATGTACCTAATGTCGAGCAGAATGCTGATACTGTGTTTGGCATGCAATGCATCATGATCGGCTTACCAAGCTTCTTCTTTGCCATCGCCCTGTACATCTACTTCCGTTACTACAAACTAAACGGCAAGTTGCTCAACGATGTCCAGCACAAGCTAATGCAAAAATATGGCGATGAAGAGCCAGAAGCTGACGATACGCTGACACCAGAACCACAGTTGGCACAAGAAAGTCGCTAAGACCATTCACCTTGGCCAAAAAACAAAGCCCGCACTGTATGCGGGCTTTTGCATCTTTGCGCCTAGCTTATTAGCCAGTCACGTTCTCGATGAAGGTTGCCAATTCATCGACAGCCTGCTGGTTCGACGATTGCACAATCACTTCTGTTCCCTGGACCAGCGCCAGAGTCTGTAGCTTAAATAGGTTTTTGGCTGTTGCCGCTTTTCCGTTGGAAACGACTTCAATGTCATCGGCATATTTCTTCGCGGCTTTGACGAACTTAGCGGCAGGCCGAGTATGAAGGCCGTTCTCTGCAGTTATAAGCGCTTTTTTCTGGTACATAATCAAACTCCTTGGGTATCTGTTTGATTTTTTACCGCTTATAGCCTGTGATTTCTGGGATATCCGCAAAAGATAGACACAAAAAAGCCATGATGATCCCCAAAATGGGATCTAATCATGGCTCTATCATGTAATAGCAGAAAATGAATGATTTATCGTTTGATAGCACGCACGCGGAACGAGCGGCCCTTCATCTTGCCATTCTCAAGCTTCTTGAGGGCAACACGTGCCACATCGCTCTTCACAGCTACATAGGCAACCATATCGAAGACATTGATCTTACCGACCTGATCGCCTCGAATACCTTTGTCACCCGTCAGCGCACCCAAAATATCCCCTGGGCGAACTTTCTGCTTTTTACCACCCATGATCTGGAGCGTGGTCATTGCAGGGCGGAAGGTTGGTTGATTTAGCAAAGACTCAGATGGCAATTCAGCGCCTACAATATCTCGCTCGAGGTAATCCTCCAACAACGCAACCTTGTAGTGCTCTTTGTCACTGAAGAATGAACAAGCAACCCCTTTGCTTCCCGCACGGCCGGTACGGCCAATTCGGTGAACGTGTACTTCTGTATCACGTGCTAGGTGGTAGTTGATAACACAATCCAGCGCTTCGATATCTAGGCCACGTGCCGCGACATCAGTAGCAACCAGTACCGAAGTACTCTTGTTGGCAAAGCGAACCAAAGTCTGGTCACGCTCTCGCTGCTCAAGATCACCGTGCAGTGCCATCGCGCTGAAACCATACATATCCAGATCATCAGCAACTTCCTGGGCTTCGCGCTTGGTATTACAGAACACCACTGAAGACTCTGGCTTGTGCAGAGAAAGCAGCAAGCGAAGCGCCGTCATACGGTCTTCATTGCTCTCTACATGGTAAAAATGCTGATCGATAGTGCTTTCATCATGGGTAGACTCAACCTTCACCATTACTGGCTTGTGCATGATTTCACGTGCGATAGATTCAATCTGCTTAGGGTAAGTGGCACTGAAAAGTAGTGTCTGGCGGTCAACTGGTGCCGCGTCGACAATTGCATCAAGCGCGTCTTGGAAACCCATTTCCAGCATGCGGTCAGCTTCATCCAATACCAGCAAATTCAGATCATCAAGAGACAGGAAGCCTTTGCGCAAATGCTCTTCTACACGACCTGGCGTACCTACGATAATATGGGCGCCATGCTCCAGGGAGCCGATCTGAGGACCAAATGGCATACCGCCGCAAAGAGTCAAAACCTTGATGTTGTGAATGGAGCGCGCCAGTTTACGGATCTCTTTCGCTACCTGATCGGCCAACTCACGGGTCGGACATAAAACCAGCGACTGGATGCGGAAGCGTTTTACATTAAGGTGCTCGAGTAGACCCAAACCAAACGCTGCCGTTTTACCTGAGCCTGTTTTGCCCTGGGCAATTACATCTTTACCTGCCAGAACATGCGGTAGGCTCTGACTTTGGATAGGGGTCATAGATTCATAGCCAAGGGTAGCCAAGTTGGCTTCCAGCTCAGGTTTCAGGTTCAGGGTAGAAAACGCGTTGTTGCTCACGGGCAAAGTCCTGTCATTAAAAAACACTGGCAACACTGGCGAAAATCACTGTCTGTCTCACCCCGTTACCGCAAGGGATGCGACACTAACAGCCTTGCAGTAAAAAAGATAGACTTCAGCTATTAAACTCGTTTCTTTTTCGCCATTCTGACCCCATCACGGATATTCAGACCCAGTAAGGTTGCATTCGCTGCACCGGCAATCAATTCAAGTC
>NZ_JACSOF010000147.1:0-17205 GCF_014349205.1 Photobacterium sp. BZF1 | reverse complement strand
TGCTAAATCTACCAACCTGATTGATATATTTTAAGTAGACAATTATTAAAGGACTATTAGCTGTGGCCTAAAAATAGCCTTGGAAAGGCTTTCCATTTCAGACTAGAACACTCAGTAGAAATTATAGGTTAACTTACTCGCTTTGAAGTGAGAAGAATAAGTGCTGCTAAGAGCCATATTAAGTGATTAACTCTTCTGCACAACCACTTTAAAAGCACTATTTTTCATAAACTTATGGCACAACTATTGCTTTATTGATGTTTTCGCCCAAATTGAGAACACAATAATGAGAAAATATAAAAAAACCACAATCGCTACGTTGCTATGTGCACCAATAATGGTAAACGGTGCACCTTTATTGATCAAAGATGCCTCTCTGATTATTTCGATGGAATCGACCGATAAAGACCTGACGGGAAGGCTCTATGAAAAAGATATTCTGATTGAGGATGGCCAAATCAAAGCCATTGGTAAAAATTTAGCCGCTGACAATGCGAAAGTTGTTAATGCCAGTGGAAAAATAGTGATGCCTGGACTTATCGATGTTCATAACCATTTGTGGCAATCGACCATCAGAGGGTGCGGTATCGACAAAAATGTGAAAGACTGGCTACCTCCTTGTGTTTTTCCTATCTCGTTTAATTACCAGCAAGCCTATGATGCTGTGACTTTGAGCACCTTAGATCTGATTAATACCGGTGTCACAACGGTTGTTGATTGGTCACATGCCTACAATGCCAAGTTTGTTGAAGGTAATGTACAAGCATTGCAGGACTCGGGGATGCGTTATGTGTATACCTACAATTTGAATCCGCTCAATAATGCCCACGCTAAAGTGACTAAGGCACAGGTAGACAAGGATACCCTCGGTACATTCCATCTAGCTTCACATCCTGCTGGCTACATGCAGGATACTGTGCAGAATGCCGTTGATATGGCAAAGAAAATGGAAACCACACTGAACTTCCATTATGCGGAAAACAAAAAAGACCGGTTAGATGAGCAGACTGCAACATTGATAAACACCAATGCAACGGATGTACGCTTGGTCCTGAACCATGTGGTTGATGTCAATGATGATGAAATAGACATGATGGCAAAAACCGGGGCTAAGGTCAGCTACAATGCCTTGAGTAATATGCGTTTGGCCTCTGGGGTCGCCCCGGTTGAGAAAATGTACAAGGCCGGTATCGATATCGGCATGGGGTTGGATGGTGGGACATCCGATAACTCAAATTACTTTGCCTTGATGAAAGCTGCCATCGGCCTGCAGCGCGCATATCATCAAGACCCTTCGGTGTTCCCGACAGTCGAAGATGTATTGTATCTATCAACAATGGGGGGCGCTAAAGTGATAGGAATGGAAGAGAAGATTGGTTCGCTGGCTGTAGGGAAACGAGCTGATTTAATCATCCTTAACCCTGCAACCACCAATATGGGCGTCAACCATGATGAACTGGCTCAGATTGCTTTCAATGCAGAGCCGGTCAATGTCGAGTATGTGGTGGTTGAAGGCAACATACTCAAAGATAAAGGCCAACTACCAATCAGCGATAAGGACTTTCATGCCCTATTGGAGCGTAACGAAAAAACGGTCCAATTGCTGAAAGAAGGAAATACCGACAGTTAAAGTTAGCAGTTACTGCTATGACAAAAAGCGGTTCAGTTATTGACTCGCTTTTTGTCTGTGTCTGTTAGACGATGGCTAGTATCGAGTTGGTTTCGATACTGACTGGCTCGAGAAAAGATAGCTCAGTTACTTGATCGGAACATAGATTTCGGTTTTTAAATTCTCAGGCTTGGTTCGTCTTGGGTCGCGGTTCAGATACACTTCAAAACATGGTTCGTCACGCAGTTCAAAGCCGCTCTCTGGGAGCCATTTCAATAGTATATAACGATAGGCTTCAGAGAGTTTCTCGTAAGCACCTCGATGTAAAGCCATGGCATTGCTGCCGCTTCACTGTATTTACCACTACCCCTGGAGTATAGGACTGCCGTAGACTTGCGGTCGATAACGTTTATTTTCATCTTGATGTCCTCAAAATTAGTGAGTTGATGCCCTTTTAAGGCAGGAACTGTCTTTTGATGACGAATGTCCGATGGCGTGCAGGAAAACTGTTTGCGCATTGCCTTATTGAAAGAAGCTTGGTTTTCATAACCACAAGCAAAAGCAATTTCAGTCATAGTCTCTGTTCCATAGGCAAGGTTTCGTGCAGCCCTCTCTAAAAGTAGGCGCTTACGCATCGCATATACCCCCTCGCCAAAACAGGCTCGGAACAAGTGATGAAAGTGGTATTTAGAGAAGTAAAATTTTGATAACAGCTCTTCTATTACCAGAGGCTGATCTAGATGAGATTCTATATACCTCACCACTCTCTCTAATCTCACATAGTTGTTTTGCATTGCTTATACATCCGTCATGTTTCGACACAGGTAATGTCCCATACTGCGGCACTAAATGATTTTCCATTATTGCTAATTTGGGGGGGCAGCTTTGGTTCAAGAATAACCCCAATCGTTTGAGCCTGATTAAGTAATAATCCATTTTGAAATTACATCGAAGGCTGAAAGTAACTCTGAAGATGACTAATAAACGCCTGCAGTTTAGCTGGGGTATAGGTCATTTGGGGATATAGTAGATAAAACGTGTTTTCTTGAGTTGATGCAATGTCTGTAAGGACTTCACTTAGTGCCCCCTTTTCAATTTCGTCTTTAACGTAATAACTAGGTACACGAATAATGCCCTGCCCCCGGAGCGCTTGTTGCTTTAACACGTGGTTATCATTGGTCGAAATCCAACCGGTCACATCCACGCCGGTCGATTTAAGTGGCCAGTTTTGCTGATGAAGCGTGGTTAAGCAGTGATGATTTCGTAAATCATCCGATGTTTCCGGAAGACCTTTTCGAGCCAGATAGTCCGGTGAGGCGGCAAGTATATGCTGATAAGAAAATAACTTCTTGGCGACCATGTTCTCAGGTGGTGTAGTAGTCGCCCTAATTGCCAGATCGATGTCATCCTGTATTAAGTCGTGTCTGGTAAAACTGGAATTTAACTCAAACTGGATTTCAGGGTGCTCTTGTTGAAAAGCGTAGCAAGCATCCACTAGGAAAACTTCAGTAAACATCTTTGGGGCAGTCAACCGCAACACGCCACTGATACGCTCATTCTCCTCCTGCACATTGCCTTGGAACGCCTGAATCTGTTTTCTTATCTCGACTCCATGATTATATGCCCTTTGGCCTTCTGCCGTTAATCGCATGTGTCTTGTGGAGCGAACTACCAGTTTGGTCTTGAGATCCTCTTCAAGCCCTTTTATCTGTTTAGACATATAACCTTTCGAAATTCCGAGCTTTTCTGTTGCTTTTGTAAAGCTACCCTGCTCGGCAAGTTCTAGAAACATCATCAACTTATCTACATTTTTGATATCCATATATTCAAAATCCGATGCTCACTACACTATAAGTTTCCTTATAGTAAACAGTCTTTTTGCTATTAGCCACTTTGTTGCACACCAAGGAAACAATAAGATGATATCAACTGCTTAACGAAACATTTTGGTGAGTATCATGTCTCAATATCCGATTAATAAACACCTTCCCAAAGCGAGCAAATTAGCTTATGGATGCATGGGGTTAGGTGGTGGCTGGAACGACAACCCAGTATCACCTGAGCATATAAGCCAAGCTCGGCGTGTTATTGATACTGCCCTTGAAGCCGGTATCAATGTATTTGACCACGCTGACATATACACCTTTAACAAAGCAGAAATAGCTTTCGGTGAAGCTTTGAAGCAAATCCCTTCTCTTCGCGAGAGCATGTACATTCAGTCTAAATGCGGTATTCGCTTTGAAGATGAATCTGCTCCGGGCAGATATGACTTTTCTGCTGACTGGGTAACGCAATCAGTCAACGGGATACTGAAACGGCTACATACAGAAAAGATAGATGTGTTGTTCCTACACCGCCCCGACCCGCTTGTTGAACTCGATGCACTGGCTTCAGCTCTCAGTTCACTGCATAGCGATGGGAAGTTCGATTTCCTTGGCGTGTCAAATATGAACCATCACCAAATAGGTTTCCTTCAATCTGCATTAGACATGCCCATTGTTGCGAATCAGATTGAAATGTCACTATCAAAACTCGATTGGCTCAATGACGGTGTGATGGTAGGAACTCCCGGATATCAAAATAACACTTATACCAGTGGCACATTGGAATACTGCAGATTGAACGGCGTCCAACTTCAAGCCTGGGGCAGCTTAGCTCAAGGTATGTTCTCAGAAGGGGGGCTGCACTCTGAACAAGAAAATGTCCGAGTTACGACTGAATACATCACAACACTTTGTGAAAAATACCAGGTTCCAAGTGAAGCGATCGTGCTGGCATTTTTACTTCGTCATCCAGCAAAAATTCAACCGGTGATCGGCACATCAAACCTTGAACGGATCAAGGCTTGTGCTAAAGCACCTAACGTGACGCTTACTCGAGAAGAATGGTACAGCTTGTTTGTAAAAGCCCGTGGTCACGTATTGCCATAATTATCTTACAGGAATCGGAAAATGCTCAAACAGAAACAAGTACAAATGCTGATAGAAGAAGCAATAACCAAGGCTGAAAATGCAAAACAGCCTATTGCGATATCTGTATGTGACACCCACGGGGAACTATTAGGGTTTGTTCGAATGGACAATGTAAGTGTACAAGCCGGCTTGCTAGCACAAAACAAAGCTTACACATCCGCTCGTGACCGCCAACCAAGTGGCAACCTTGGCGCGTGGGCCCATGAGACAGGAAAGACACTGTCGTACTGGACTGACCCCAAAATTACCGGATTCAAAGGGGGGTTACCGATCGAAATCAACGGTGAGGTAGTTGGAGGGATCGGGGTCAGCGGTATGAGCGAGGAGGACGATGAAAAGTTTGCTAAAACCTTGCTGAAATTAATTCTTTAGAAATTCGCTAGACGATTGATTTAGGCTGTACCCAACATTGGACACAAAAAAGGGCTGATAATTATCAGCCCCTCTAGTGAACTTCCGGGTTACTCCGCCTTTGGCGTTAACATACCTTCAGTAATGATGAAATCAATAATGGTATCTAGTCCTTTGCTCTCTTTAAGGTTGGTAAAGACATAAGGACGGGTTGGTCGCATCCGTTTGGTATCTTGCTCCATCACCTCTAAAGAAGCGCCAACATATGGGGCAAGGTCAATCTTATTGATCACCAACAAATCCGAGCGGGTAATGCCGGGGCCACCTTTGCGCGGGATCTTCTCACCTTCGGCGACATCAATGACATAAATGGTGAGATCAGCCAACTCCGGGCTGAACGTCGCACTCAGGTTATCACCACCGCTTTCGACAAATACCACATCCAAATTCTGGTGGCGTTTTGCCAACTCTTCAACCGCCGCCAAGTTCATAGAGGCATCTTCACGAATAGCGGTATGCGGGCACCCGCCGGTTTCAACACCAATGATCCGGTCCGGTTCAAGCGCCTCTGCACGGGTCAGGATCTTGGCATCTTCCTGGGTGTAGATATCGTTAGTTACCACTGCGATGTTCAACTTATCGCGAATTGCTTTACACAACACCTCAAGTAACGCAGTTTTACCAGACCCGACAGGGCCACCAATTCCGACTCGAAGCGGCTGCTTATATGTTTCCATAACAATCCTTATTTTCTAATACTCTCTAGCCCTTCGGCTTAAGAACGGAACAAACGGGTATATTGTGTTTCATGCAGGCTGCTGGCTAAGGACACCACAGGGGTAAAACTCCCCATCATCGTCTCATCAATCTGGGCTGAAATGACTTCCATTTCAGGGAATAAATGAGTCAGCCCTACCAATGCCCGCTGTCCATCTGTTTGGCCCAAAGGCACAAGTTTCACTCCAGCCATAACCAAGTTTTCGGCCCAGCTCCAAAGGTAACCCTGCTTCATCGCTTGCGGGCTTATTCCCCACAGGTAGCCGGCAACACACAACCCGACTAGCTGATTATGGTCAGCGTTGCTTACTAGATAATCGTCCACGGGGATATCCAGTTGCTTGAGCAGTACATTGAGCGCTTTTCCCCGCTGTGTCTCTTCGGCCCGTAACTCCTTGGTCTCACGGCTTGAACAAAGCAAGTTACTCAGTTCTTCAATCCTAGGCAGATCGCGAGCTTCAATGGCTTGATAAAATCTATCAATCAACGGCAGTTCGAGAGTTGCCACGCTATTACGCAGCTGGTTCTCCAGCCAAAGCACCATGGTTGCCCTGTCTTTGACCCAGCCCGCCTCAACAGCCCATTCCAGCCCTTGCGAATAGGTAAAGCCACCGATAGGCAATGAGGGGCTGATTAGTTGAAACAAACGGTAAGTTGCAAACTGGCTATCACCTGAGCCGACATCGTTAATCCCCATCGCCTCGGCCGCCATATCAAGCCACCAGCAAGTAAACTAGGCTGGCAGAGGCTACGCCTGCAGAGATCCAGCGGCTGGAAGCAAAAGCAGCGAGTCGGTTACCGAGCAACATTAATGCTGAGGCTGAAATCGCCATCGCAACCGCAAACATAGAGACATTGCCTGTCGCCTCGACACCATGGGCGTAACCATGACAAAAGATAAGGGCAACACAAACTGCCACCGCCATGCTTTTTACCTGCTTGCTTGCCGTAAATACCTGCCAAAGTGCAGCGCTAACCACCAATAACGAAGCAGCAATTGCTCCTTCAATACCGCCTAGTTCGCCAAAATTTAGCCCTGCCGCCACGCCACCTACCATGGCAATCAGCGCAGCAGCCAACAAGCTTAGTTGGGTAGCTGCTTTCTTAACAGTGAAGAAAACTAATGCGCCAAATGCGAGCAGCATAATCAGGTGGTCGACACCGGTGATCGGGTGGACAAGGCCGCTAAAAAATGAAGAGTGCTCATGGCCAGGGTGAGCATGTGCGAATGTAGGAAAAGTCATCCCTACAAAAGCGATTAGAGAGAAAATTTTAGATGATTTCATTGTCATATCCTTGTACAAAAAAAGAGCATTCTTTCTAGTGATGATGGTGCCCGCCAGAGCGTCCGCCATATGCACCGCCTTCTGGTTCAATTGGCGCATTTTCAACAGTTACCTGAGCACCCAGCCCAACCACCATCTCGTCCAAAACATGGTCGTGTTGGTAACGCACCCAGTCTGCTTCTACCTGAAGCGGGACATGGCGGTTACCCAAGTGGTAGGCAACGCGCATCAGCAAGTGGCGATCATCACAATAGACTGTCGATACTTGTTCGCTAGCAGCCTTGATCTCAACAACCTCGCCACATCGGCTCTTGAGTTGCTCGCCCCCACGAAGTATGTGGCCCCTTGGCAAAAATAAGCCCGCATCACGACCGTCATCCAATACCACCTTCAACCGGCTTTTTATCCGGCTGTCTATTGGCAAGCTCAAATACGCATCGGGCTGCGATGTTGCCTTTTCAGTCACTTCAACCAACTCAATCATTTACATTTCCTTTGCTTTTATTAAATCGCTGTTATTAAACAGCTTTTATTTGAACCACATGAATCAAAACAAAAAGTAGCGTTGGGCCATTGGCAGTACCTCTGCCGGCTCACACACCAAAAGCTCGCCATCAGCACGAACCTGATAGGTCTGGGAATCCACTTCAATACGGGGTTGCCAATCATTGAGTTTCATATCGGCCTTGCTGATAGTCCGGCAGTTTTTGGCAACGCCAATCTGGCTACCAAGCTGAAGCTCTTCAGCAACGCCTGCCTCTTTGGCAGCCGCCGAGACAAATAACATCGAGGTATTCATGGCAGCTTTTCCGTAACTGCCAAACATCGCACGGTAGTGGACCGGTTGCGGGGTAGGAATAGAAGCATTTGGGTCCCCCATCGGGGCCATGGCTATCATGCCGCCTTTGACAACAACACTTGGTTTCACTCCAAAAAAGGCCGGCTTCCACAACACCAAATCTGCCAGCTTACCCACTTCAATTGAGCCTATTTCATGCCCCATCCCGTGGGTGATAGCAGGGTTGATGGTGTACTTGGCAACATAGCGCTTAAGGCGGAAGTTATCGCTGAAGCTGGAATCTTCAGCCAAGCTGCCGCGCTGGACCTTCATCTTATGGGCTGTTTGCCATGTTCGGGTTATCACTTCACCTACTCGCCCCATTGCCTGAGAGTCCGAAGCGATCATCGAGAACGCGCCTAAATCGTGCAGAATATCCTCTGCGGCAATGGTTTCCCGCCGGATACGGGACTCGGCAAAAGCAACATCTTCAGCAATAGCCGGTGAAAGGTGATGGCACACCATCAACATATCTAGGTGCTCATCAACCGTATTTACCGTATAAGGGCGAGTCGGATTGGTCGATGACGGCAAGACATTTGATTCCCCGGCAGCACGAATAATATCTGGTGCATGACCGCCACCCGCTCCCTCTGTGTGGTACGTGTGGATCACCCTGTCGCCAATCGCTGCCAAGGTAGACTCAACAAAGCCTGACTCATTGAGGGTGTCGGTATGAATAGCGACCTGCACATCCATCTCATCGGCTACCGACAAACAGGTATCAATCGATGCAGGCGTGGTGCCCCAGTCTTCATGGAGCTTTAGTCCAACAGCCCCTGCGGCAACCTGTTCGCGCAATGCTTCAGGCTGACTGGCATTACCCTTGCCCAATAGGCCAAAGTTCATAGGGAAACCATCCAAGGCTTGGAGCATCTGCGCCATATTCCAAGGTCCCGGTGTACAGGTGGTCGCATTGGTGCCAGTTGCAGGCCCTGTTCCGCCACCAATCATGGTGGTGACCCCAGAGGCCAATGCCTCTTCAATTTGCTGCGGACAAATAAAGTGGATATGGGAGTCGATACCCCCTGCGGTTAAAATGGCACCCTCGCCTGCCAGCACTTCAGTCCCAGGACCAATAATGATATCTACCTCGGGCTGAATATCTGGATTCCCAGCTTTACCAATGCCAGATATCCGACCATTTTTCACCGCCACATCGGCTTTCACAATGCCCCAGTAATCAAGCACGATGGCATTAGTGATCACCAAATCGGGGGTTTCAGCACTTGGGCGCTGACTCTGGCCCATTCCATCGCGGATCACCTTGCCGCCGCCGAATTTCACCTCATCCCCATAAACAGTGAAATCTTTTTCAACCTCCAGCCACAACTCGGTATCGGCAAGACGCACCCGATCCCCCACCGTTGGGCCAAACATTTCGGCATAAGCCTGACGTGAAATGTTTGCCATAACTCTTCCTTGTATAATTCTTAGAGACAATGCCGACGGGCTAGATTTGGCCCATCACTTTTCCCTGGAAACCGTAAACTTCGCGCTTGCCCGCATACTCAACCAATTCCACCGTACGGGATTGTCCTGGTTCAAAGCGCGTTGCCGTACCTGCGGGGATGTTCAGGCGAAAGCCTTTGCAGGCTTGCCGATCAAACTTAAGGGCATCGTTAACTTCAAAGAAATGATAATGTGAACCTATCTGAATTGGCCTATCACCGAGATTCTCAACCGCAACAGTAATCGTTTCCCTGCCAGCATTTAGCTCAATGTCTCCGGTTGCCGTTTCTATTTGTCCGGGTACAAAAGCGGAGGTATTAAACGCGCTACTCCCTGCCATTTTTACTCCTTGTTAATCTGGGTATTTCTAGAAAAAGGACCGCTACACAATCGGCTCATGTACCGTCACCAGCTTGGTGCCATCGGGAAAGGTCGCCTCAACCTGTACGTCCGGGATCATCGCTGCCACCCCTTCCATTACATCTTCAACCGACAACAGGGTACGGCCATAGTCCATCAACTCAGCAACCGTTTTTCCTTCCCGCGCCCCTTCCAAGATGGCACTACTGATAAAAGCAATGGATTCGGGGTAATTGAGTTTTAGCCCTCTCTCCTTACGCTGCTTGGCCAGCATACCGGCACAAAAAATCAGTAGCTTGTCCTTCTCTCTTGGCGTCAACTCCATGTCTTTCTCCCGCTTTTACTAAGTGGCCCAGATTCGAGGAGGGCTAGGCAGAACCCCGGTCATCTCAGACCTTGCTTGCTGCCAAACCTTGGTGAAGCAAGATAAAATATCTTCGCTCCAATGCCCCAAAGCCCTGACAACAACCAGCCCCTCGAGCTGGGTAGCCGCCACTATCAACTTATCGCGACCTAATTCGTCCTGAATATCAGATAGCAAAGCCTGTACCAACTGATAGAAGTCCTGCCCCATTTCGGTTAAGTACAGGGTCCCCATCATGGGGAATTTCTGCATTCCCATATTAATCAATACCTTATCGCCACCGGACATGTTCAAACCTTCTGTCAGCACTCGGCGTTTATCAAGGTAAACCTCTGTTTTTCCGACGAGTTTTCCACTGTCGAAGCACTCATTTAGTGCAGGCCGACCAAAACAGTGCAGCTCCCAGCCCACAAACTGTGCACCGCGTTCAAGGTGAATCACGGTATTGAGTTGAGCATGGGCATCAGGAAAGAAAATATTTTCTTGTGGTAGCCATTCCAGCCTGCCTCCAGATTCAACGGTTAGGTGCTGGGCCTGCTTAGCAAAACGGCTTTCTGAGCGATAAAACTTTGTGGCACCGGGCGTTGTTACCAATACCTTGGCTTCCGCGCCAACATTGACGCGGATATCAAGGGTATCGCCACCTGCGACGCCTCCAGGCGGATGAAGCAGGTAGCTATGGCATATCTCACCTTCCGGATACAATGCCTGCTGTACCGTAAGCGGGCCCTTTTGCTCCCGGTGCTTGAGTACGGTTTTGTCGCCCCTGTCGCGGTAGCACAAGCTCAGCTCTGCCAGCCACCCATGACGGGTATGCTGGGCAATTTGGCGGGCTGTCGGTTGGGAGAAAACAGGTGAAATAAGCGCCGTCATACTGTCAGGTACTCCTTGACCAAATTGTCATTGAGATCGGCCATTTGTCCGCTGGCAACATGACGCCCCCTATCAAGAATGCAGAATTGATCGCCTACCCGGCGGGCAAACGGCAACTTCTGCTCGACCAGCAAAACGGTGAGTCCCATTTTTTCGTTCAGCATCCGGATAATATCGCCTATCTCCTGCACGATATTTGGCTGGATCCCCTCTGTCGGCTCATCCAAAATCAACAGCTTTGGATTAACCACCAGCGCCCGCCCGATCGCCAGTTGCTGTTGCTGCCCACCCGATAAATCCCCTCCTCGGCGGTGGAGCATCTCCTTAAGAACAGGGAATAAATCAAAAATGAAATCAGGGATTTTGCGGTCACCCCGGTCACGGATCGGCAGGCCGATTTCCAAGTTCTCCTGCACCGTCAGCATTGGGAAAATCTGCCTTCCCTGCGGTACATAGCCTATTCCCCTGCGAGGCCTGGACTCCGCCGGTTCAGGGAGTACCGATTGGCCATTGAACGTAATGTCACCACTTTTAGCGCTCACTAACCCCATAATGCATTGGAGTAAGGTGGTTTTACCCACGCCGTTTCTGCCCATCAAGACAGTACATTTACCCTCGGGGATCTGCATATCTACATCCCACAATGTATGGCTCTCGCCGTAGTACTGGTTGAGTGATTTGATTTCTAACATGCTATTCCCCTAGGTAAACCCGCTTCACTTCAGGATGGTTTTGTACTTGATCCATCGTACCTTCAGCCAACACATGGCCCTGGTGGAGCACTGTCACCTCACTGGCAATCGAGCGGACAAAGTCCATATCGTGCTCTACCACAACCACCGAGTGCTTGCCCGCCAACGAATTGAGCAACTCAGAGGTTTTATCCATTTCCTGGTGGGTCATCCCTGCCACGGGTTCATCAACCAGTAGTAACTTAGGGTTTTGCATTAGCAGCATCCCAATTTCCAGCCATTGTTTTTGGCCGTGGGATAAGTTGCCAGCCAGCAGCGCGGCATTGTCAGCCAAGTTGATCAGTTCCAGCACCGACTCAAGCTTGTCCTGCTGCTCGCCGGTCAATTTAGCCCTAAATGTTGCCCATACGGTCCGCACACCGGACATCGCCAGCTCAAGGTTCTGCCAAACACTCAGGCACTCAATCACCGTGGGCTTTTGAAACTTCCGCCCTACGCCGGCATTGGCGATCTGCGATTCATTCATTGTCAGCAGGTTGATGTTGGACCCCAGCCAGACCTGCCCGGAATCAGGCTTGGTCTTTCCGGTGATAATATCCATCATGGTGGTTTTACCGGCTCCGTTAGGGCCGATTATGCAGCGCAGCTCCCCCTCGCGAATGTATAAGTTGAGGTCGTTAATCGCCTTGAATCCATCAAAGCTTTTATTCACCCCTTCCACATAGAGCAAGATGTTGTGCTTGGTATCAATTAAGGGGTGTTCTTCGGGGATCAAGAACGAAAAGACCTCATCGCGTTTGGTCATTTCATGGGCAAAGGTCTGTAGTTTTTTTGCCGTTTCCAATACAGTCATGACGTCACCTCACTGCCATTGCACTCTTGCTCGGTTCCCGATGATTTTGCTGAATCTCCTGCTTTTCGTTTGAAACTAAACCGGCTAATGCCGTCGGAAACAAACCCAATCACCCCTTTCGGGAAATACATGGTGGAAAGTACAAACAAACCGCCGAGGGCAAACAGCCACACTTCCGGAAATTCGACCGTAAACCAGCTTTTGGCGTAATTGATAATCAAGGCGCCGACAATGGCCCCGAACAGCGTTGCCCGTCCGCCAAGTGCCACCCATACCACGACCTCGATAGAGTTCAGTGGCGCAAACTCACCAGGGTTGATGATCCCCACTTGCGGTACGTACAAAGCCCCGGCTATCCCAGCAATTACTGCAGACAGCACAAAGACCCACAGCTTGATACCGTCGACATCGTAGCCCATAAAGCGGGTGCGCGATTCGGTATCACGGATAGCCATAGCAACACGGCCCAAGCGGCTGCTGACAACCGTGCGACACACTATATAACTCACCGCCAATGCCAGGCCGGTACACACAAACAACGCGATTTTGGTTGTATCCTGCTGCAAGCTAAAACCGAGGATATCCTTGAAATCCGTCAAGCCGTTGTTACCGCCGAATCCCATTTCATTGCGGAAGAACGCCAACATAAGTGCGTAGGTCAGGGCCTGGGTCATGATCGACAAATACACCCCAGAAACCCTAGAGCGAAAAGCCAGATAGCCAAAAATGTATGCCAATAGGCCAGGAACCAGCACCACCATCAGGCAAGCAATCCAGAATTGATCAAAGCCGTACCAAAACCACGGTAACTCTGACCAATTGAGGAACACCATAAAGTCCGGCAAAACAGGATCACCATAGACACCACGGTCACCGATTTGGCGCATCAGGTACATCCCCATGGCGTAGCCACCCAAGGCAAAAAAGGCGCCATGCCCAAGGCTGAGGATGCCAAGATATCCCCACACCAGATCTACCGCGAGGGCGAGCATGGCGTAGCTGAGGTATTTACCCATCAGTGAAATCGTAAAGGTTTCGATATGAAGCGGGTGGCCAGACGGCAATAGCAGGTTGGCCATCGGCACCAGAATAACGGCAGCGAGCAGCAGCGTAAGGACGACTTTACCGCCCCGATCCCGCCCCAAAGCCGAGAGAATAATAGATTTAGACTGCATCAAGCGCTCCTTAGCTCTCTGCCGCACGGCCACGTTGCGGGAATAGCCCGCGAGGACGCTTTTGAATAAACAGGATGATAAATACCAGCATCAAAATTTTCGCCAGCACTGCCCCGGCCCAAGGTTCCAATAGCTTATTGAAAAGCCCCAGCCCCAAGCCGGCGACCAAGGTGCCCCAGAGGTTGCCTACCCCGCCAAACACCACCACCATAAAGGAGTCGATAATGTAGGCTTGGCCCATATTTGGCCCCACATTAGTAAGCTGCGACAATGCCACCCCAGCAACACCCGCGACGCCCGAACCCAGACCGAACGTCAGGGCATCGACGCGCTCGGAGCGGATCCCCATTGCCCTAGCCATCGCCCTGTTTTGCGAGACCGCCCGGACTTGCAAGCCAAGAGGGGTTTTCTTCAACACCATCACCATGACGATAAACACCAAGGCGCAGAAAAGAATGATGTAGAGGCGGTTATAGGTCAGAGATAGCATGGGGTTTAGCTCCCAAGCTCCAGCCATCCAGTCCGGCGTACTCACAGAGCGGTTGAGGGGAGAGAAGATTGATCGTACCGCTTGCTGAAGGATCAAACTGATCCCGAATGTCGCCAATAAGGTTTCCAGCGGTCGGCCATAAAGGTGCCTGATCACACTGCGTTCAATCGCAATACCCACCAGCCCAGAGATAATGAAAGCCATTGGAATAGACAGGATTAACGCCACACCAATCTGTTGAGGGAACAGTTGCTGCATCACATAGGTGGTGTAGGCACCAATCATGATCAGCTCACCGTGGGCCATATTTATAACCCCCATCACCCCAAAAGTGATGGCAAGGCCAATACCGGCAAGTACCAGCACCGACCCTAAGCTAAGGCCGAAGAAAACCGTTTCCACTCCGGAGTAAAAACGCTGGCTCTGGTGGTATTTATCCAGCCCTTTTTCGACTGCAGCCGAAAGCTCTGGATCAAGCGATTGAGGCTGCAACTTGTTAAGGGTTTGCAGCACAATAGCTTGCTTGTATTCAGACAGTGTCTCTACCGCCGCTATCCGTGACTTGGTTGACTCGCTGCTATCCATGGCCTCGCTGACTGTCAGCGCGAGTTGCAGCCTATCTTGAACTTGGGGATCTTGCTCAACACTTAGCTGAGCTGTGATCCTTTCAATGATCTCATCATCGGTTTGTCCAAGCAGACCGTTTGCAGCTTGCAGGCGGACTGTAGGATCAGCCGAGTTCAATCCAAGTGATGCCAACTGCATCCTAATCATGCTGCGCAACTTGTTATTGACCCGCACTTTGCCAAAGTCCCGCGAGCGCGAAACGGTCAGTTGCTCGGCATCCCAAATACCATCGGCCTGTTTGCCGTTTCTTCCGGCAATAATATAAAGCTTCTGATAAGCTTCACTTTTCTTGTCTTTGTAATAAAACAAATCCCCTTCCAACCACGCACGCAGAATAGGCTTCGCCTTTTCTGTTGGCTGATTGGCCACTAGCCACTCAATGGCTATTTCCTTGTCTTTATTATTTTTCCCAAGCAGCACCCGATCAAAATCATCCGTTGAACTGACCGAAGCAAATGCCATGGGAGTGCATAACAAGAAGACCATGAGTGCTTTAACGAGCTTCATTAAAGGTGTCATTTCTTGTGTCCTTACTGGCAATTAACGACTTCCAATGTGGGCAAAAACCCACAGAACATAGCGCTTCAGCCATAAACTGAAGCGCTATCAATAAAGGGCAAATGCCCTTAATCTTTACGAGAGGTTAATTCGAGCCTGAACACTTTTTGGTTTCGGTGTTGAAAGCTCCACAAGAGAATGGCTTAGACCAGCTAGAAAATAGCTTGGCAGACTCAGGGAGATACTTGGACCATGCATCACCGGCGACTAAGCCTGTTGTCTCCCACACCACATCAAATTGGCCATCGTCTTGGATCTCACCAATCAGTACCGGTTTGGTGATATGGTGGTTTGGCAGCATAGTCGAATAACCACCAGATAGGTTCGGAACAGCAATACCGATTAGAGCATCTTGTACCGCTTCCGAATCAGTCGTACCGGCGTTCTTGACTGCCTGTACCCACATGTTGAAGCCGATATAGTGTGCTTCCATCGGGTCATTGGTCACACGATCTTCACTTTTGATAAACGACTGCCAACCATCAATGAAGTCTTCATTCTGCTCGGTATCAACACTCATGAAGTAGTTCCAGGCCGCAAGGTGGCCAACCAATGGCGAAGTATCCATACCGGATAGTTCTTCTTCGCCCACGGAGAACGCGACAACAGGGATGTCTTCAGAGGAGACGCCTTGGGCACCTAACTCTTTGTAAAAAGGTACATTCGCGTCACCGTTGATAGTTGAAACTACCGCTGTTTTCTTACCTGCAGAGCCAAACTTCTTGATATCGGAGACAATCGACTGCCAGTCAGAGTGGCCAAACGGGGTGTAGCTGATCATGATGTCTTCTTCATCGACACCTTTGGCTTTTAGATATGACTCAAGAATTTTATTGGTTGTACGCGGGTAAACATAATCGGTACCAGCCAAAACCCAACGCTCTACATCCAACTCGTCCATCAGGTATTCAACGGCAGGGATAGCCTGCTGGTTAGGAGCGGCACCGGTATAGAAGACATTTTTGGATGATTCCTCACCCTCATATTGCACTGGGTAGAACAAGATACTATTGAGTTCTTCAAACACCGGCAGCATTGATTTACGGGAGACCGACGTCCAACCACCAAACACTACATCGACTTTTTCCTTTTCGATAAGTTCTCGGGCTTTTTCAGCAAAAAGAGGCCAGTTCGAAGCAGGATCCACAACCACCGCTTCCAGCTTCTTGCCTAACAGGCCCCCTTTTTTATTCTGCTCATCAACCAGCATCAAGACGGTATCTTTCAGCGTGGTCTCACTGATCGCCATTGTGCCCGACAGCGAGTGAAGAACCCCAACCTTGATCGTCTCTTCGGCAGATACTGCCGCTGAGAGTAGAGATAAACTCAGACCAAGTGTTGCTAGATTCAGTTTGGACATCGTGGACATACTTAACATCTCCGTTTGTAATAAACATTCAGTTAATGTCCAATCAAAAACGATGCCAAAATATACAAAGCCACCTAAAAGCAACCAAATCACTGATTATATTGACTTAATCTTCCATGATTAAAGCTAAAACACTGTTTTTAAATTATTCCACCTGTGCATATTGGTGCAATAAAACAACATTTGCCCTAAAACAGTGACTCGTCATGACGTACTGTTTCAAATCGGGGCAAATAAGGAAATTTATCGGCCTTTTCGAAGCATTTAAGCACAAAAAGCCATCATCGACAGTTTAGCTAATGCTTTTGTATGGGTTTGCAGGCAAATATTAATTTGAACCGCTACTAAATATGAACAGCAATTAAAAAAGCCCCAACTGCGACATTACCGTCACGATGGGGCTTTGCTCTTGAGCTTATAGTTTGGCTGACTTGTTATTCGATTCTGTTAACTTGTTTCTTTTTAACCTTCTTCTTTTTTAGCCAAAGTCACCAGAAATATAACGGCGGGTTCGGTCTTCCTTCGGTGCATTGAATATTTGATCGGTTTTGCCAAACTC
>NZ_JACSOF010000146.1:0-17239 GCF_014349205.1 Photobacterium sp. BZF1 | reverse complement strand
AGATCAGTATGCGCTTTTGATTAGTAAGGTCAAGCGGATTATAAATTTAATCTCAAATCGAAAATCTATGAATAATTATCTAAGAAAATGCCAATTTATATTTGGTTAATTTTTTAATCTTATCTTTCCTTTGATCAATTTTGTCTTAGTATTCCAGTATCTTATCTACATCTCCATTCTGCTTTTCACCTTGGGTTTTATCATTCATTCATGAATTCTCTCTCAACTTGTTGATTTTAAGTAGCAGTTATGATTTTAATTATTCACTTGAACCTTTGTTTAGTTACGTGTTGTTAACCTATAATCAAGCTTAACAAGCTATTTCATCATATAATAAGATTGAGGTTTTTATTGACAAACCAAAGGGGCAGTAGCGCCCCTTATAATTTATCTTCACCCTAACTGCTAGGGATTGCTCCCTATCTCAAAAATAGCAGACATCACCACATTAGACTTAATGAATGTGGTAACTAAAACATCGTCTACGAAACTATCTTCTTCCGGCGTTTTAATAGTGACGGCAAAGCCACTGTATTCACCCTCAAGAATAATATCGCTACAGTTTGTGGCAATAGCTTTGGGTATAAAATAATAAAAATCTTTATACACAAGCTCACCTTCTATACGACAAGCCCCAAAGGCAACAAACGTACCATCCTCTTCAATTTGTATATCAGTCATTTTCTCGCCAGGTATTCTTGTATGAAAACCTTCGATATCATTAAGGCTTCTTGATGGCGAAGTTCTTTTTAATAGATCTGGATATACAATTTCATCCTCGTTATTAACAATATGAAGAGCTATGCTATCTCCAGCATTGTTGTAATATGCCCCCAATGATTCTTCAGGAAGGTCCTGTACACCTGACAGCGGGTCTTCCGCCCATGATAACCCAGTAGAAAGGAATTCACCTTTATCAAAGGTACCTATATGTGTATACCCCACAAGTCCTGACTCTGAGTAATCACCGAAAATTAAGGGTATTTGTGAACGTTCGGAGTCAACTATTAAGTAAGATGCTGTCTCTTCCTTAATGTACAGTCCATTGCCAATAAAAGTTTCTTCTTGTGAACCAGAACCTGAATTAGTGCCATTACCTGACCCATCACTAAAACCACCGCCAGAATCACCACCACAACCAAACAAACCTAAGACAACTACGCCTAAAACAAAAACCTTATTCATTCCCTTGCACCCTTATACTTCTAGTTTAATAGAATACTCAGTAACGCATTGTTTACATTTAAATGATGGGATACTTACCACCATATGTATTGGTTTTTAATGTGATGATGATCATTTTTCCTACCGAAAACTGACAATATTTTTGCATAACATTTGGAATGCAGTTAATAAGAATTAACTGTATTTTTATGCTTCCAGTAATTTTTATTACCACCAACTAACAGACGCAATGCAATTAAATGGGATGGCAATTAAAATTAATATTGTTAATTTAGTGTATTTTTCGTGCTACATCTTTCAGATTGAAATCGCTTTGCGTGAATTACGTAAAAAATAACTACAGTAAAGGCGTTATTTTTGCTTATTCGCTCAATGTCTAAAGAAAAAAATTCATCAACTTTTGAACAATATGTATTTAAAGTCCTCTTACAAAATGGCCCTTTTTCCATTAAATTATCCGTACCAAGCATCACCAGGTGCTTGTTTTGTTTTTCCATCACGCTGTAAGGACACACTGTGGATATTCTCTCTCATCTTCACTCGCACCGCTCTATTCGCCAATATACCGATCAATCGATAAACGATGATGTACTTAATGAGGTCCTACAAGCTGGGATAAGGGCATCATCTTCCGGCAACATGCAGTCATATTCCATCATTGTGACTAAAGACAAGGCCCGCCGAGAGTCGTTGTTCGAACCGCATATGCAGCAGAATATGGTAGTTGATGCCCCAGTATTGCTCACCTTTTGTGCCGATTTCAGACGAATGAAGAAATGGCTGGCGCTAAACGACGCCAAACCCAACTTTGACAATTTCATGAGCTTCATGATTGCCGCTATTGATGCAACATTAGTGTCGCAAAATGTCGCTATTGCCGCCGAAGCCAAGGGATTGGGGCTTTGCTATATGGGTTCAACGTTGGCTAACTGTGACAAAATCGGTGAGATTTTAGAACTCCCACCAGGTGTCGTCCCCGTGGTCGGCTACTCTTTGGGATACGCAGATGAAACACCGGAAACCAGAGATCGCCTCCCGCTGGATGGTTTGGTTCACAACGAAACCTACCACGACCATAGTGATGAAGAAATTCAAGCCATCTATCACCAGCGTGAAACTGATGGCTGGAACCGTTATATGTCATACCCCGAGCTAAAAGCAAAAATCGAAGCATCTGATGTTCAGAACCTGGCGCAGATCTACACCAGCCTGAAATATACCCGTGAATCCCATATTAGTTTTTCGGAAACCGTGCTTCACTACCTTGAGAAGCAAGGCTTTATGAATCACTCAAAATAATTGAGCTTATGGCTTAAGAAAGGGCATAAAAAAGACGCTTGTTGTCAGTGAAACAAGCGTCTTTCCTTCTAGCTCAGGAGATACTATCAGAAGTGGAACACTAGCTGGGCAGAGGCACCGTAGTTGTCTTCATCACCATACAGTGCGGCAATATCCAAACCAAACTTGCCAAATGGCTTCAGGCCAATACCTGCAGTGATTAAGTCATCAGCATAGTCGGTCATGCTGTGGATATAACCCAAGCGCAGTTGGGCAAAACGCCAAGCATCCGCTTCAAGTCCAATACGGGCAAATTGGGTTTTATACGATTTTTCTTTGAACGGTTGCTTGCTGTTCAAATCAACATCTGCCGCAACAGTAAAGCGGGGGTGATTATAAGCCATCGCTGCGGTGTACTGGGTCTTCACCTCATAAGTTGCTTGGGTACCATTACTGATGTTGGTTTTCAGTGATTGAGAAAAGAGGTTCTGAGCACTTAACCCCAGCATGACATTGCGGCTTAGGGCATAAGCTGCACCCAAATCAGCATTAAATGCAGATTTATCGACGTAATCAGAGCTGAAATCAAAATCATCATCATCGAAACTATCGATATTATCTTGGTAGTTATAAGCCAGAATTTGTTGGAATTTAGGCGAAATGCCAAGGCTGAGGTCGCGATCTAGGAAGATAAACTCTTTAGCAAAAGTAAAACCTATATCGACAGTTCCCCCTACGACACCTTGGGCATTGGAGTTCACGATCTCATGGTTATCTAAATCGTTCTCGTCGATATCCGTGGTTAATATTGCTGTCGCATGAGAGGAAACAAAAAAGTTGGTACTGACAACACGGTTAGGAATCGCAATGACCATACCAATATTAGCATCACCATCAATACGTTCATTATCAAGGTCTAACAGAGCCGCACGCCATTGCTCTTCAAGATCTGGATTAGCAGCGATCTGATCATTCAAATCCTGGAATGCATCCACCCGATCATGAAGATCATCACCATCATAAACTCGCGCGCCTACTACAGGAAGGATCATACCAAAACGATCATGGGTCTTGTTCTGGGTAGCTAGCGCCGGATTATGAAAACTTGCGGTCAGGTAGTTGGCCGATGCAACGCCAACACCCCCCATCCCTACACTCCTTGTATCGGAAAGCGTATTTGAAGCCGCTGCTGAGAGCGACAAAAAGGCCATTGCTATCCCTGCAGCTGCTCTTTTCATTGTCACCATGTTAATCCCTGAATATTATTTTCATTTTTTCTTTTGAATATTGTGCAATTTAAACATGACGAGGGATGCTGGGGCTAGTCACAATTTTGTTTCAAGTTAATAAACAGTGATGGGAGTAGCATATCCGCAAATCCATACATTCCCCTTTGATCTATAAAGCAACAACTCTATTGCTTGGCGGAGAGCATCCTTTTCGTTTAACTCAAAGAAAAATGCCGAGATAAATTCTCGGCATTAGCATACTGAATTGTTAATGAAATCCTCAAACCGGAACAACGCGGTCATTCAGTAATAAAGCGATCTCGGCTAACTGGTCTTGGGCCAACGCCCCCTTTTCCATCGCCTCAGCATTCAGCGTGATCTGCTCAACCGTTCTAAAGCCTGGAATAGGAATATTATTTGGGCTCACCGCCCATAGCCACGCAAGCGCGCCTTGCGTCAAAGTCCGTCCGTTGCTGGTTAAGATGTCGCGGATCGCATCCAAACGGGCTACAAGCTCTGGTGCAGCCTTGCCGTCTTTGAAATACGTCAGCCAATCGGGTGATACTTTACGAATATCACTGTCACTCAGCGCTAACCCCGAGCTATATTTTCCACTTAATAGCCCCATTGCCAATGGCCCTCGATTTATTGCTGCCAAACGATGATTCTCGCACAGCGTGGTCATTGCCAAATTAGGGTTAAAGACATTCTGTTCAAACTGGATCGCGGCGCAATCAGGACTTTGGGCAAAGCACTCGGCTCTGTCGGTAAGATCTGTACTCCAACCAAAAGCATTGATTTTGCCTTCTTGCACCAGTTCATCCATGGTGTCACGCACTACAAGTGCTTCTTCTATCGGTAAGTCACCAATATGAAGAAACAGGATATCCAAGTAATCTGTGCCCAAGCGCTGCAAACTCTTAGCAAGCATTTGCCTTATTTCATTCGGCTTTGAAAAGGCACCCAGTACCTGCTTGGTATCTACATCGCAATCAAAGCCAAACTTGCTCGATAACACAACTTGATCGCGTCTTCCGGCAATAGCCTTGCCAAGAACGACTTCGCTGTGACCGGCTCCGTAGATATTTGCCGTATCGATAAAATTGACACCGGCATCTAGCCCGGCATGAATGGCCCTGATCGACTCCTTGTCGTCGACCTGCCCCCAGCCCAGCGGCTTATCCCCTTCCCAGAATGGCCCGCCTATTGCCCAACATCCCATGCCAAGCGGGCTGACTAGTGCTTTACCTAAAATCCTTTTCTGCAATTTTAACTCCTTGATGAAAACATCACTTGGTGGTTCAAGTGGCGTTTTTTTCGTGAAATATGGTTGACTCTGGAACGGCCCCAGACACCAAGATAAGCCTCAAAGGCCAAGGCCTAATTTCCAATATCATTTATCAAAAGGATAATCTTAATGAGTGCTAAATCTATCGCTATTACTGTTGCTATTATTGCTGCCGCCATCTTTATTATTTTCTAAATCGACAGCCACATTTAGCAAAGCCCACCAGAGTTTATCTCCGTCTCTCTGGGCCCCTTTTAATGAGTGCGCTACCTGACGGGTTCAGGTAGCGCACTGTCTTTGGTTCTGGGGGTTAGAACATGCCTTTTAAACGGCGGTACAACTGTTGATATTTCTCACGCTTGGCACTGTAATTCGCATGTTTTACCAAATCCGGTTTGTGCACTTGCACTAGTCCTGGCACTGGGCAGATATCAGATAGTACCGCTTTGTCTGCCACACCCAAGTGAGCTAAGCGAGCTGCACCCAATGCAGGGCCAACATCGCCACCAGCTCTGTAGGTCAATGCCTTACCGAAGATATCAGCTAGCATCTGACGCCAGTAAGCGCTGCGAGCACCTCCGCCAATCAATGAGATTTCCTCTGGGACCAACTCTGTTGCATGCAAAGCATCCAGACCGTCAGCAAAGGCAAAACCCACACCTTCCAGAACTGCCTTGCCCAAATCAGCACGCTTGGTAGTATGCGTCATACCAAAGAATACGCCTTTCGCTGTTGGGTCATTATGTGGTGTACGTTCACCAGATAGGTATGGCAGGAAGATAACGTCTGACTCTTCAGATGCATGCTCGGCAACCTCTTCTAGCAATGCCGGTACACTCTCGGCATGAGTTAGCTCTGCTACCCAAGCCAAACATGAGGCTGCACTCAAAATCACAGACATAGAATGCCAAGTGCCCGGTAGTGCATGGCAGAAGCTGTGAAGAGCCGATTCTGGGTTGGCAAGGAATCCGTCACTGACCGCAAAGTAAACACCTGAAGTACCCAATGAAATCATAGCTTGACCCGGTTGGGTAATACCTACCCCGATAGCACCGGCTGCATTATCACCAGCACCAGCCACAACAGGTACGCAAGGCATGCCCCAGCGCTGGGCAAGCTCTGGAGACAAAGTACCTGTTACATCTGAACCCTCGAACAGCTCAGGCATGTGATGGCGGGTTAAACCTGTTGCCGCCAATAGTTCATCACTCCAGTCACGCTTGGCAACATCCAACCACAATGTCCCGGCAGAGTCAGACATGTCAGAAGCGAAGTCGCCTGTTAGGCAATAGCGTAGGTAATCTTTTGGCAGTAATACCTTATCGATTTTGGCAAAACACTCAGGTTCGTAACGTTGCAGCCACTTCAGCTTAGGCGCGGTAAAGCCCGGCATCATGATATTACCGGTAATATCGCGGCTGTTTGGAACCAGCGTTTCAAGTTCTTCACACTCGGCAAAGCTTCGGCCGTCATTCCACAAAATAGCAGGGCGAAGCACTTCACCAGCATTGTCCAACAATGTCGCACCGTGCATCTGGCCTGATAGGCCGATGGCTCGAACATTGGAAAGCTCGACTTTTTCACGCAGTGCCAAAATGGCTTGATCCGTAGCTTGCCACCAATGCTGTGGGTCTTGCTCGGACCACAAAGGCGCAGGGCGAGATACCGTTAATGGCACCGTTTCGGCACCGACAATAAGACCGCTTTCATCTAGCAGAACCACTTTGACACCGGAGGTTCCCAAATCAATACCGATAAACATGTTGTTTTCCTTCTAAGACATCAAATCACTTTAATGACTCCATGCTGGCGAAACGATGCATTCAGAACAATTATGTTTTTTGTTACCGGATTTCTCTGATTTCACGAGTGAGGGGCACGTCACACAGTGTTCTTTTTACCACTGATAGTATCCGTTTTATGATTTTTAGCAGGAGTTATCATAATCCTCATGAATAAAAGATACCGAATCACATTGCTGTTCAACGCCAACAAAGTTTATGACAGGCAAATCATTGAAGGCATTGGAGAATACCTACAAGCTACTCAATGCGACTGGGATATTTTCCTTGAAGAGGACTTTCTTACCCGCTTGGACAATATCAAGGATTGGGTCGGCGACGGCATCATTGCGGACTTTGATAACCCCGAAATTGCGCATTTCTTATCAGAGCTCAATATCCCTATCATTGGTGTCGGGGGCTCATATCAAAATGAACAGGACTACCCGCAAATCCCGTATGTCGCGACCGATAACCACAGCTTAGTAGAGACCGCTTTCCATCATTTACGTGACAAAGGGTTGGAGAACTTTGCGTTTTACGGCCTACCCGAACACCCGGGGAAACGCTGGGCCAGCGAGCGGGAGAAAGCCTTCAATAAGATCGTCAAAGACGAAGGTTATTACGGCTCCGTTTACCGCGGTAATGAAACCTCCCCGCAGACTTGGCAATACGATATGAACCGCCTTGCTGACTGGCTTCAACGCCTGCCTACACCAACCGGTATTATAGCCGTAACCGATTCCCGTGCTCGTCACCTGCTTCAAGTCTGTGATCACCTCAATTTGATGGTACCTGACAAAATCGCCGTGATCGGTATTGATAACGAAGAACTCGCCCGCTACCTCACCCGCGTGTCACTGAGTTCAGTGGGCCAGGGCTGTAAATCAATGGGCTATCGCGCGGCCAAGTTGCTTCACGGCCAGTTGACCAACCCTCAGGCTACGCCTCCTGCTTCACCAGCAAGGGTGATTATTCCACCGACACAAGTGTTTGAAAGGCAAAGTACAGACTTTCAGGCATTAAAAGATCCTTATGTGATCCAAGCCATGCACTATATTCGCCACAATGCCTGTAAGGGGATCAAGGTTGAACAAGTCTTGAGTTTCGTCGGAGTATCTCGATCCAATCTGGAAGCTCGCTTCAAAGAAGAGCGTGGACATTCGATCCACCAAGAGATCCATAACTCAAAACTTCACCGCGCCTGCCATTTACTGGCCTCGACCGAGCTGCCTATTGTCGAAATTGCCTCGCTGTGTGGCTACCCTTCGTTGCAATACATGTATACGGTATTCAAAAAGAACCTCGATCTGACACCTAAAGACTACCGGGTTAGCAAGCAATAGCGCTTATTCCGATTTTTCTTTCAATGCCCCCAGCTTATGGCTGGGGGCTTTCTTTATTATTGCAGATTAACTTTGCGAGCTAACATTATGAGCTAAGCAAGCGCAACGGTTTGCGGCGTGCTGTCAACTTTATCGATAGCTGTCGCGGTATAGATTGAGCGGCCACTTTCATCGTCAAACAAGTGTAGTTGGGAGCTATCAAGATACAAAGAACGCTCAACCCCTTCCTCGATAAGCTCTGTTGAGGCCGCTTCAACTACCAACTGATAGTCGCCAATTTGGCAGGTTAGCTGAACGGTCGAACCCAATAGTTCTGATTGCACCACTAGCCCCTTCACCTCAACCGGAACCGACAAGGTCGCAGGAGTCAGGTGAATATCACTCGGCCTGATCCCCATTACGACATGCTGACCAAGCTCGATATTCCCCTCAACCTCACCTACTAGCGGGATTTCCTGGCCTTGCAAATCCAACTTCCAACCTTGGCCTTGCTCAAGCGATACCGGTAGCAGGTTCATGGTCGGGCTACCAATAAAGCCTGCAACAAATTTGTTCGCTGGATTATGGTAAATCTCGTATGGCGTGCCCACTTGCTCAACCTTGCCATCACGTAAAATCACGATTCGGTCTGCCAAGGTCATGGCTTCCACCTGATCATGGGTAACATAGATGGTGGTCTTGTTTAGCTTCTTATGCATCGCCTTAATTTCGCTGCGCATAGAATTTCGCAGCTTGGCATCGAGGTTAGAGAGTGGCTCATCGAACAAGAACACTTCAGGCGTGCGTACCATCGCCCGCCCCATCGCTACCCGCTGGCGCTGGCCGCCAGATAGTGCTTTAGGCTTGCGCTCCAGTAGCGGGGTCAATTGCAGCATATCGGCAACAGGCCTAACCTTCTGCTCAATCTCCTTTTTATCAAACCCGCTAAGTTTCAATGCAAATGCAATGTTTTCGTAAACCGTCATATGCGGGTATAACGCGTAGCTTTGGAATACCATCGCGATATCCCTGTCCTTAGGCTCAAGATCGTTAACCACTTTATCGCCAATCATTATTTCACCGCCGGAGATATCTTCAAGGCCAGCAAGCATTCGCAAAGTTGTCGACTTACCACAACCTGATGGTCCCAGAAAGACAATGAACTCACCGTCTTCAATCCTTAGGTTGAAATCCTTCACAATGTGCACATTGCCCGGATAAATCTTATCGATATGTTTAAATTCAACAGACGCCATAATGTTTTCCTTTGTCCTTTAATGTGCACTTAACCTTTGACAGCTCCACCGGTCAGGCCGGCAACAATGTATTTCTGAGCCAATAAGAAGAAAGCAATCGCCGGCGTAATAGTCACCGAGACATATGCCAAAATTTTGTTCCATGCGATACCGTACTCGCCGCGGTACTGCATGATGCCCAATGTCCATGGGTACATTTCATCACTGTTTAACACCAACAACGGCAATAGGTAGTTGTTCCAGCTACCGACCAACACAAACACGCCGACAGTCGCTAAGATCGGTGTCGATAATGGCAAAATGACATGCCAATAAAACCGCATGTAGCTACAGCCATCGACACGTGCCGCATCGAACAATTCTTTCGGCAGTTGCTCAAAGAAGGTGCGGAACAGCAAGATACTAAAGCCCAAACCGAAGGCCACTTGGGGGATCACGATCCCCGGCAAGGTATCCAGCAGCTGGAGATCCCTGATCTTCAAAAACAGCGGCAAGATAGCGGCAGCGGCCGGGAACATCATCCCCATCAAGAAGTAGCTGTACACATAGCGGTAGCCGGCAAATTTGATATGGGAAAAGGTAAATGCGGTCATGGTTCCAACCAGCAAGGTCAGCAATACCGACAAACCTGCAATCACCAATGAGTTTTTCATTAGCCGCCAAATTGAACCATCAGCAAAAATCGCTTGGTAGTGTTCAAACTCCCACTCCATCGGGATACCAAACGGGTTGGTACGAAGCTCCCCCAGACTCTTGAAACCACCAAACAAGGTCGCAACCATGGGAAACAAGACGAACCCAGCCACCAGCATCAAAAATATGATCCGGAGCCATTCCACTCTATTTACTTTTATCATGGTCATTGTTTTAACCCCGCTCTTTCTGGATGGTGTTTTGGTAAGTAAAGGCAAAAATGACACAGGCCAAGAACAGAACGACACCCACCGCACTACCGAAGCCAACGTTCATCCGGGTAATACCGAAGGTATACAAATAGGTCACCAAGGAATGGCTTGAGTGCGAAGGTCCGCCACCGGTAAGCGGCATGATGAGGTCAAAGGTCTGTAATGCGCCAAGGATACTGAAGAAAACCGATACTTTTATCCCAGATATAATAAGGGGAATTTTGACGTGCCTGATGGTTTGCAATCGCGAAGCGCCATCTAGCTTGGCGGCTTCAGTGAGATCTTTGGGAACCCCTTGCAAAGCTGCAATGTAGATCATCATATGGAAACCAAAGTATTTCCACACAATCACCACCAATATCGCGGTAAACGCCCACTCGCGATCGGCCAAGATATACCAAGGTTCAGTGCCAAGGGTTTCCGCCATGCCAGCCATCACCCCGTAATCGCCATCAAATACAAAGCGCCAGATCAGGCCAGCGACCACCTCAGCGAGGATATATGGCAAAAAGAAAATTAACCGGAAGACACTGTTACTCCAGCTTTTCTTGTAAATATTCAGCGCCACAACCAGTGCCAGAGGGAGCTGAATAACCAGTGAGACCACAATGATCTTAAGTGTATTTAACGAAGCTGTTTCAAAAGCGCTGTGCTTGAATAATCGCGTATAATTATCAAAGCCAATAAAATTAGTAGGAACACCGTAGCCGTTCCATTTAAAAAAGCTGTAATACGCCGCTTCGCCCAAAGGTAAAATAACAAATATCGTAAACAATAATAACGCAGGCGGCAGGAATATTATTAATGATAATAACCGATTGCCATGATTATGCTTACTCAGCCAAGCGGAAAAAGAAAAAGGTTCTTTTTTCGGTGGCAAGCTTGCTAACTGCTCGCTCATGATAACTCCATTTACTTAAAATTGGGCAGGACTACCCCAGAGCATAATCCTGCCCTTTATCACAATGACTTATTTCTTATTGAATTAGCCAGCGAAAATTAACGCATTTCCCAAGCTTCTTGCACTTGCTCTGCCGCTTCTTCTGGTGATAAGTCACCCGTCACAATACCCACAGAGATATCGTTAACGACGCCACCGACATCGGCACCTAGCGCCTGGTCGAAAAAAACCTGGTGCCAGCTGGCATTACCAATATTCTGGGCAATTTGTTGTTTGAACGGGTTTTGCAAGCCAGCATCTGCCCCTTTAGCGACAGGAATGATCTGATCAATAGCCGCCAGTTTAGTTTGGCTCTGCTCATTGAGGAAAAACTCCATCCATTTCGCTGATTCAGGTTTTGCGCCTTTGGCAAAAGCAAACCCGTTGATCCCGCCCAGTGTATCTGAGGCATTACCATCAGCCTCTTTCAGTGCCGGGAAGTTCAACCAACCAAGGTCTTTATCCTCAACGCCTTTACCCGATACTGACTGCTGAGCCTGATAGTTATAATCCCAATCGCCCATCAGGTGCATCGCAGCCTTGTGATCACCGAACAAGCCTGCTGCTTCGCCGTAACCCGCAGCCATGAAGCCAGACTGAAACGGTTCCAGTGCTGCTAAACGTTGCAGCTCTTCACCAGCACGGATGAATGGTGCACTGGCAAACGCATCACCTTCATCACGCATCGCCGACTCGAAGCCCTGCTGACCGCCTGCTCGCATTGCCAAGTAGCTCCAATAGAAGTGCATCGGCCACTTGTCCGCCCCACCAACCGCGATAGGGGTAATACCTGATTGTTTCAGCTTATCGATCGCCGCCAGAAAATCATCCCAGCTTTCGATCTCGTCCGCATTCACCCCAGCTTTGGCAAACAACGCCTTGTTGTACCAAAAGCCAACCTGACTCACCATGTAAGGCACACCATATTGATGGTCTTGGTATTTGAAGGCATTCATGCCCGCATCAGACAAGTTAGCCTGCATACCTTTTGAGTAATTACCCATATCCTCTAGCAATCCAGCCTCGGCGCGAACTTGGAAGTTGCCGCCCCCCCAGCTGTAGAACACATCTGGTCGCTGGCGTGACTGCAACAGAGTTGGGAGTTTTGCCTTGAATGCCTCGTTTTCAAGGAACTCAATTTTCACCTCAATGCCCGGATTGGCAGCCTCAAAATCTTGGGCAATTTCATTCCACACACCGAGCACATTCGGATCAGTTTCGATATGTAGCATACGTACAGTGGTATCTGCAAATGCAGCGGATGACAGCATGAGTCCAGCACAGATTGATGTTGCAATATATTTTCCCTTCATATGAGTTTTCAGCATATTTGGGTAACTCCATTTTATTTATTGATAGATTTTAATTTTCTGTTGGCCATTCGCTTAAAGGTACAGAGCACAAATGGTTCACAGTGGAAGACAAATATATTGTTGTAGTGTGATTGAAATTTCGTCAAGGCAACAAATGTGACAGCCATAACAGGTCGTTAACACTAACAAAAAAACGAAATATAAAAATAAAAAAAGATAAAAGAAATCAAATAAACGCTATCAACAAAAATATTTATTACACAAATTACAGAATTTATTATTTAAGTTTATGTTAATTAACATCAGTGATTAACATCACCAAATATTCCAAACCCACGTGACAAACATCACTCAAAATCATTATTCATTCACCTTATAGTTTCCCCTGTCGAATTATTTTGTTTACTGCCAACACTCTGTACACAACCAGAAAACCTATAAAACAATGGAATGGAGCATCATTAATGAAACTATCTGCTGTTACTAAAGCTTTGGCTGCTGTAGGCCTTACTGTTATGTCCATACCTGCCGTACAGGCAGAAGAAGCAACCATGGATTTTGAATTTCATGGCTATGCACGAGCTGGCGTTTTTTCCAGTGCAAGCAACGACTTCACCCAAGTCCCATATGCAGGACAAAAAGAAACCCTAGGCCGCTTAGGTCTAGAAGCTGATGACTTTTGGGAGTTGGCTTTTATGAACCGCTGGGACTGGTCAGAAAGCGATAAGAGCGTGCGCATCAATGCTCGTCTAGGTCAAGATAACCCTAACGGTAATGGCAGTAACGGCTTTGCCAATATCGATGGAAAAGCAACTGGCCTTATTGAAGCTTTTGTTGAGTTTGACGGTGTCACATCCTCTGGCACACTTTGGGGTGGCCAGCGCTACTACGGCCGCGATAACTATATCTTCATGACCGACTTTTTCTATACCGACTACTCTGGTACCGGTGTCGGTGTACAAAACATGGAGCTTGGTAATGGAGCTTGGGATTTTGCCTACATTGCAAGTAACCAGTCTGAAACCTCAAACGACAATGCCAAACTAAATGAAATGCTGCATGCCCTGCATGTCCGTGCCGATTACGGCCAATGGCGAATCGAGGCCTTGGCAAAATACATGGCTGACAATGTCAACGGTGATGAGTATGCGACCAGTGGTGTTGAAGCCAATATCGCCTACAACCCAGAAGGCTTCTTTGCCCTTGGCGAAGGTTTCTCGACTGTCTCGCTACAAACAGGTATGGGTCTGGGCTCAGGAGCGATGCTTGGGCGCACCTTTACCAACTACAACGCTTTTAGCCCAGGCAGCTACGCATTCAGTGGCGATAACCAAGGCGAAATGACCAAAGTCAAAGATGATGACATCTCAGTCCGTATTCAAGCCTACGGTGGCTTGTTTGCCGGTGACTGGTTGTTTTTCCCTGCCGTTGGTTATGAGTACACAGACTACGATGGGATTAACACCATCCGCAGCAGCGATGGAGAAAAAGATTACTCATATTGGTACGCCATGGTTCGCCCTGTCTACACCATGCCGTCAATCGATAACTTTGTGATCGCCTCTGAGTTTGGCTATACCGACAGCTCTATTGCCGATGATGCAACATACAAAGCGACTATTGCGCCTACTTGGACGGTTGATACCGGCTTTGGCCCTGCACCTGAAATCCGCCTACTTGCTACCTATATCCAAGGCTCTGAAGGTGTTTCTGGCGGTAACCCAACCAAAGACAGCGATGTCATCGTTGGTGCCCAAATAGATATGTGGTGGTAATCCACTTTTTCATCCACTCCTGACTCCTGAAAAACTTAACCCCGATGAGTTTGGATGTTCCGGCCTCCCTAGTGGAGGCCTTTTTTATATGAGTGCAAAAACCATCTACATTTAGATCTGGCACGTTCCGCCAGCGCCTTGGCACATTTGGCTACCAATCGTTAGCTTTAAAGCAGGTAGACTCAAATACACTACATGAGAACGATCCCTGATAATCGTTTATCACCCGGAGGGAAGAGATGCTTGATTTCGACTATTACAATCCAACCCATATTGTCTTTGGTCAGAATAGGCTTGAGGAGTTAGATAAGCTTGTTCCACCCAGCGCTAAAGTGATGGTGACATTTGGTGGCCAAAGTGCGAAAAAATTTGGCACGATCGATAACGTAGTTGAAGCGCTAGGACAGCGTGAAGTCATCGAATTTGGAGGTATCGAAGCCAACCCGAAATTTGAAACCTTGATGGAAGCCACCAAGCTCGCCAAACAACATGATGTTGATTTTCTTCTGGCCGTCGGTGGTGGTTCTGTCATGGATGGCACCAAATTTATTGCCCTGGCTGCCAACTATGCCAGTGACGAGCACCAGAATATATTGTTTAACGGATTTACACCTGTTCCGACCGAATCGGCATTGCCCTTGGGCTGTATCGTTACCCTACCGGCCACGGGCTCGGAAATGAACATGGGCGGCGTTGTTACCCTTAATGGTCAAAAAATGGTGTTTATGTCGCCCCTCACCTTCCCGACCTTCTCTTTCTTGGATCCGGATCTAACGCTCACCCTACCCAAAGAGCAGATTGCTAATGGTGTGGCCGATGCCTTTATCCACGTTATAGAGCAATATCTAACGGTTCCGACACAGGCAATGGTACAGGACCGCACCGCAGAAGGGATATTGAAAACTTTACTTGAAATCGGCCCCGTTACCTATCAAGACAACGACGATATTGAAGCTAGGAAGAACTTCATCTGGTCAGCCACCAGTGCCCTTAATGGAACGATTGGCGCTGGCGTTCCCCAGGACTGGTCAACCCACATGATTGGCCATGAGCTTACCGCTTTGTTTGACATTGCCCATGGTCGTACGCTGGCGATTGTCCTGCCGCATCTTCTGCGGGAAAGACGCGATCACAAACGCGACAAATTGATTCAATATGCAGAGCGGGTATGGGATATCCACACTGGCACGGATGATGAAAAGATCACCAAGGCGATAGATAACACCGAAGCCTTTTTTAACTCCCTTGATATTGTCACTCACCTATCTCACTACGGGATTGATGAAGAAGGCATTGAGAAAGTAATTAAAAACCTTGAGAACCTAGGCATGACCGCGCTTTCAGAGAGCGGTGATCTCTCCCTTGATATCGTCAGGAAGATACTCCTTTCAGCTAAGTAACCCCATACAAAGTAGCAGGGAGCCATTCGGCTCCCTTTGTTTATCTTCTCAACCAAACTTAGCCAAGGAAAACACTTGGTATTTCGTTCGGGTAACGCTCTTCTTTCGGTTGGTTGTAATCAATATCCGTCACACCCAGTAGGTCTAGAACTTGATACAGAGTCTTACCAACATGGCCAAATGCAATGCCTGCATGGTGTGGGTAACGCTTCTGAACCAGTACATGGCGGTAGAAACGCTGCATTTCAGGAATAGCAAACACCGCAATTGAGCCAAACGACTCTGGATCGATGTCCAAGATATCGCCCTGTGCCACATAAGAGCGCAGCTTGGTATCTGCCGTAGACTGTAAGCGGAACAAGGTTACCTCACCCGCTTTGATTTGCCCTTCAAGCGTACCACGGGTGATATCAGGGGCTTGGCCTGGCTCCATCAGGCTATGCATGATTTTCTGGAAGCGCAATTGAGAGTTCTTCATGCAACTAGGGGCGGTATTACCACAGTGGAAGCCCATAAACAGATCTTTCTCGGTATAATCACCCAGAGTTTCAGCATTCTTCTCAACCATATCTTTCGGCACGGTATTGTTGATATCCAAAAGGGTTGCTGGGTGGTTAGTCGCACAGGTGATCATATACTCTGATAGGGCGCCGTAGATATCGACTTCACAAGCAACCGGAATACCACGCTCAGCCAAACGTGCATTGACATAACACGGGACGAATCCGAAGAACTTCTCGAATGAAGGCCAGCACTTGTTGGCAAAAATACCAAACGTCGAAGCACCTAGATTATTCTTGTGGAACTCAAGCAGCGCGACTTCATACTGGGCAAGCTTTGGAAGAAGATCCGGGTACGGGTTGTTGTCACCCAGCTCTTTTTCCATATCTTCAATTATGGCTGGAATATCAGGGTGGCCTTCCGCCTGCTGGTAAAGATCCAGCAGATCGAGCTCGCTGTTTTCCATAATTTCGATACCTAGATCAAACAGCGCCTTGATCGGCGCATTACAGGCAACGAAATCATGCGGGCGAGGACCAAAGCTAAAGATCTTCAAGCTTTTTAGACCCAGAATAGTACGGGCTACCGGTACGAAATCTTTGATCATTTCTGCCACTTCATCCGGTGTACCCACGGGGTATGGTGGAATATGAGGGCGAATATTGCGCAGGTTAGCACTGTAAGAGGCATTCAGCATGCCACAGTAAGCATCGCCGCGCATGTCAGCGAGACAAGACGTTGATTCCTCTGCCGCAGAAGCAAACATGACCGAGCCATCAAAGCGCTGTGCCATCTGGGTTAGCGGTCCCTCAGGACCAAAGTTACCCAAATAAATCACCAGAGAGTTGATGCCAAGTTCAGCCGCCTCTTCTAACGCTTTCACCGTATCATTTTCATTTTCGATAATGGTCTGTAGTTCGATGATTTCAACATCTTTTACTGCACAAGATCCAACAACAGCTTTACGGCGCATTTCAGATAGTGAAATAGGAAAACAATCACGACTTACAGCGACAATACCTAATTTCATTTGAGGTATATTAATCATATCATATTCCTGTGT
>NZ_JACSOF010000145.1:0-17291 GCF_014349205.1 Photobacterium sp. BZF1 | reverse complement strand
TGTTTATTGCATTAAACAAATTATAGAAAAAAGCAGGCGCAAAAAGGGGAAGAAAAACACATATGCGCAAGATGGCATACCAGTTTTCATTTTGAGGCTTGAAAATCAAACGTAACTCGCTGATTAGCAGAATTTTATTTCAAGTTTGGTAAGGTGATACCTAACAAAGGGGGCAGCTCCTGCTCAAGGCCGCACCAGTCTATCGAATCAAGGGCGGCATTCGCTGAACGAACACTTAACACACCGGTGTCAAGCTCCAACCAAGTCACATTTTGTTGAATGTACAAATGCATTCATTCTGCAAAATCAATACGATACTCATTAAGACACATAACCTATCAAGCCTCGATGCCACAAGTCCCCTGTGCTTCCATGTCGCTCCACAAAGGATGGCGGGAAATGCTCCAGCAGGCCGCCCTTCAGTTCGGCCTAGAGCCCAACGATTACTTTCCCGATGAAACATCAAGTGAAAGGATCCGGATACGCCCTGCCGACCTGCGCGCATTCAGCACTCGGTTTAACCAGTTGTGCCAAGACAGTGGGGAGCCACTTTTTCCGGCATTTGCCGCCAAGCATGTCTCACCGCTCACCTTTAGTTGCTACTCACTGGCACTGTGGACCGGCAATGATCTCAATACCTTCATCCAAGATGCCTGCCAGTACTGCATTTTGATAGGCTCACCTATCCGGCTCAAGCACCACATCACACCCAAAGGCAACAGCGAACTGTGGGTGATCAACCATGACCCCTTCAATGACAAGTCAAAAGTATCCGATCGTGGGTTCATGATGTATGTCGCCACCTTAATCGAGATGATCCAGCAAGCGACAGGTGGGGTAGATAAATTAACCCTAAAGATTACCCGCTGGCCATTTCCCCAGCCACTACAGCCACAGTTCGAGCAGTTGATGGGATGCCAAATCAAAACGGGCTCGCCGATTTTAAAAATCTGCTTCCCCAGCAATGCCAGAGAAATCCGATTAAAAGGCCGTGATCCTAATATCTATTCCGTCACAATCCCGCCCTTGCGCCAAGCAGTTAGCCAATTGGAAAGTCACGATATCATTCTACTTATCTACAAGCTGCTTGATAACGAGCCCAACCTGAAGGGCATCTCACGGGAGAAAATTGCGGCAGAGATGCTGATGAGTGTCAGGACACTCAACCGCCGGCTCGCTTTTTTAGGCTCCAGTTACCGCCAGGTCTTGGAACAATACAAGCTGGAAAAAGCGCTGCTGCTGATCAGTCAGCCCAATATCAACCTGACCGATATCGCCTTCCGGCTCGGGTTTGCCGATCTCAGCAGTTTTTCCCGGGCATTCAAGGGCTGGACCGGCCATAGCCCCACGCATTTTTTGTGAGCCGAGCTTAAACAAAAAACGGCCAGCAAGCTGACCGTTTTCTTATAGGGTTAATTTTGAGGTTATAAATCGAAACCTTTATAGCGCTCGTACAGGGCATCTATATCATTACTGCACATGACGTCCATATTTTCCTGCAGTTGTTTGATTGACCAGTCCCACCATTTCATCTCCAGCAACTTGGCAATGTGCTCGTCACTGAACCGCTTTTTGATCTCCTGACCCGGGTTACCTACGATCACCGCATAGGGAGCAACATCTTTGGTCACGACTGTCCGGGCGCCAATGACCGCACCATCACCTATGGTCACCCCTGGCATAATGACACATTCGCTGCCGATCCAGACATCATTGCCAATTACGGTATCGCCTGCCCGTTCGAAGCCGGATTTCACTTTATCACCGAATTTGCCCACATCGAATGGAAACGAGGAAATCCAATCATGGCGGTGGCCCTGATTGCCCGCCAGCATGAATGTGGCTCCTGATGCAATCGAGCAGTACTTGCCAATGATCAGCTGGTCAACTTCGCCGAAGATCCCCGACTCCCATACCGCCCGGCTAGAGTGATCCCCCAGCAGATAACGGACACAGTGATCCTCGAAATGCTTATCATGGTAATAACCGGAATAATACGTGTGCTCCCCGACCGAGATATTCGGGTTCTTCACATGTTCCCTAACTTCATAGCCGCCAAGCCATGAAGGAAAAATGGATGAAGTCATAGCCACCCCTTATAATTGCCACCACTGCCTCACCCGGCATATTCAACCAAACCATCAACACAGGCCCCGCCCATGCAAACAGATCTGTTGCTTTCTGCCTATTTCGGTGAACTTTACGGCATTGCGTTTTTTACTACTTTTGCCAACAAGTATAGTGACGATAACCACATCCATAAATGGCAACTTTTGATAAAAGTGGAGCAAATCACTGCAATTAAACTGAAAGCAGGATTAAACGCTATCAATATCGCCTGCCCAGACCACGATAGTGAAATGGAAATTAAAGGCCAACGTGACGCCGAAAACTGGCTCAATCTTGAATGGAACAGCTTGGTCGATACCCTGGCTAACTGGGTTGAGCCTTATACCCTTCGCTACCGTCAACAGGCCGCTAACGCCACCAACCACCATGGCCTATATCAGTTAGTCGCTGAGCACGAGGATGTGATCTGGGCCTTTTTGCATGCGGAGCAAAATGATGTTGGCTCAGGGGTAACCATACTTGAAGCCTTCATCGATAAGCACAGTTCATGACAATAGACCGGCACACCATAAGGCTGCCGGTAGCCCGCTTAATGCGCGCTGATTCAAATAATTCTTGTCATTTTATAGGCGGTAGGCGATGTAGCTAGCAAAACGCCAAACTCTGTATTGTCGAAATCGCAGGGCTGGATTAACAATCAAAGCAGCGAAATATACAGGATAAGAATATGAGTAAGGATCAGCCCTATCAAACCCGCTGCGTCATATTTGACTGTGACGGAACCTTGGTAGACAGCGAGCGGCTGTGCAACCAAGCATTAGTGAACATTTTTTCCCGTCTTGGCGGAAAGCTGAGCCTCGACGAGTGTATTGAGCACTTCCAAGGCGGAAAGATTGTCGACATCCTCGCCGAAACCCGGCGCCGAACAGGGGTAACCGTGTCTATCGACACCCTCGAACCCATGTACCGCGAAGAATGCCGCAAGCTCTTCAACGAGCACCTCAAACCCATTGACGGAGTGCCGGACTTACTCGAGGAATTGACCCAGCTCGGGATCGATATGTGCATCGCGTCCAACGGCCCGGTCCACAAGATGGAGCACACCCTAGGCCTGACCAATATGCTGCACTTTTTCGAAGGCAAACTGTTCAGCGGCTTCGAAGCCAGTAGTTGGAAGCCAGACCCAGACTTGCTGCACTTTGCCGCCATGAATATGGGCTACCGACTGCAAGACTGCGTGTTTGTCGATGATACTTCTCGCGGTGTCCAGGCTGGGCTAAATGCCGGGATCCCGACCTTCCACTACGCAGCACCCCATGCACCGGAAATCAATGACCCGAGGGTGATCACCTTGACCGAAATGCCGCAGTTGCTGGACTATATCCGAGCCCAATAACAAGAAAGGCCCAACGTTGGCTTCACAACGTTGGGCCTTTATCCATTCAGTCAAACAACTCTGTTAACCGTTATCTTCACGCTTTGACTTGCTTTCACCATCGGCCAGCAAACTATCCCATGATGTCTGCCAAGGCTGCTGGTAATCCGACATCGCTGAGTGACCTTGATGGCTATCAGCACCAAACTCCACTGCGGAGTCCATATTCAGCTCGGCCGTTGAAGGAGCAATTTCTGCTGCATTGGGTTCGGGCAAAGTCAGTCCTGATGAAGCTTCCCTACCACCTCCTCCCGTTGCCACTGGCTGCATTGTTGCCATTTCCGTTTCCAGTTCGCCCAGCGCCAAAGTGTCAAGCATCTCATCTGTTGGCCGGTAGCCTTTACGTCCGTACAACTTATCAAGCAGGTTGATCACTGAGTGGGCTTCCAGCCCCTCTTGCTTGAGCATCTTGTAAACCCTATTCGCTACATTCTGTACTCCGAGAATCGTATCAATATCAAACTGCTGAACCATTTCGTCCCGTGCTTCCTTCGCTTGTTTGTAACCATTTACATACGCCAAGGAGTACCAAATATAAGCGATTGCAGCATCGGACATCGTACCCCGATTGTGCATTTTAGCCACCAGCATCTGGGCTTCACCTTCGTCCCGTTCGGCAGCACGCTCTAGCCAGTAAAGGGCACGACTACTGTCTTTGCTCACCCCAATCCCGGCCTGATAACAAAATGCCGTCTTCATGAAGCCATTGATATCCCCTTGCCTAGCGGCACGGAAACGCCATAAGAAGGCATCCAATGGCTCATGGGGCTGAGAAAACTCCGAAAGATACCAATCGCCAAGGAACAACATGGCATCCAACAATTCTTTATCAGCCGCTTGCAAGATATTTTTCAACCCGGCCTCGACGTCAATTTCGGTTCCCTGCCCACGGATCTGCAATTGGCCAAGCTCAAATAACTCTCCAGCCTCGCCGCGCTTGGCTTTGACCACCTGCTCCCAGTATTGTGATTTGGCTTCCCCATCCGGATCGTCAATGTCGGCCCGGCACAAACGGGCCAAGGCGTTCTGAGCAATAATATTGTCGAGATTAGCGGCTTTCTCATACCAATTAATCGCCTCACGAACATTGGTGAGCTCATATTCTTTGGCGAGGGATAACTGGCTGGAAACATGCCCTGTCTGAGCTTTGAAGATTTTTTCTTCGCGCTCGGCTATCTTGGCTTTTTCCAATACCTGCTGGTACCGGGCTTCTTTCTGTCGTTTCTCTTCTAACGACCTTTGGTGCTTACCCTGAGAAGTAAACACGCGATACAGGATCCACGCCAGTAGGCCCGCTGACAGGCCAGTAATAACCATTAGATAAGGCATATCCCCTCTATACTCTGTATTCGTTGTTCCATGTTACCCAACACCGCTGCGGCATTCGGTGAGAGTGCGCTCTTTTTGCAAAAGCGGTGGTATTTCTCTCGCTGACTCTCTATATCGGCCAATATGTCAAAAACTGGAGAACTAATTCCCCAACTAGTTATCATTACCCAGTATTTAAATTGCTAAGGCCAATCGAAATAAAACCAATAAAAACAAGCATAAAAGTAAATCAGTGCTAAATTTGAATGTGATCATCACAGACAAGGAGCAAGGATGTTTCTCGACTATTTTGCCTTGGGCGTATTGTGCTTTGTCGCGATCTTCCTGTTCTACGGGATTATCGCCATCCACGATATCCCCTACGAAATCTCCAAAAAGCGTAACCACCCACATCAGGATGCCATTCACTATGCCGGCTGGGTTAGCCTGTTCACCCTTCATGCTATATGGCCTTTCCTTTGGATCTGGGCCACTTTATGGCGTGAAGACAGGGGCTGGGGCTTTACCAAAATCCAGAACGAGCAAAATGAACTACACCATGAAATCCTGAAGCTTTCGGAACAGGTCGAACACCTGACAGGGAAAGTAGCTGAGCTTGAGGTCATACAAGCCAAACAAACCAACAACGGCCCTACGGGAAATAACAGCCCTGACAACAAACCGCAGGAGGATGAGCACTAATGGATCTATTACTCATTCTGACCTACGCCGCACTGTGTATTGCCGTCTTTAAGATCTTCAACATCCCGCTAAACAAATGGACCGTCCCAACGGCGGTACTCGGCGGTATTATCCTTATCGGCACCTTGATTTTGTTGATGAACTATAACCACCCGCACAGCAACATGGGTGGACAATTTTATATCACCACGCCCATTGTGACTGGCGTTAGAGGCAAGGTGGTGGAGGTTCCCGTTGAGGCCAATACCCCAGTGAAGGAAGGCGATGTGCTGTTTCGCATCGACCCGACCCCTTATGAAGCAGAAGTCCAATTACAATTAGCAGCACTGGCCGAAGCCAAGCAAAATGTAATGGGGCTTGAAGCGGCTTACCACGCTGCCAAGGCCAGTACAGAGCGGGCGGTTGCCGAGCGGGACAGGACCCTTACCCAGTTCCAGCGCTACGAAAAGGGCTACAAACGCGGTGCCTTCACCAAATCGGAAGTGGACAACCGCCGCCAGTTCTATCGCAGTGCCGAGGCATCGCTCTCTGCAGCCCGTGCCGAAGAGCAGCGGGCAAAGTTAGCCTATGAATCACAAATTATGGGAGAGAATACTGCTATCGCCAAGGTGCGCGCCCAGTTAATCCAAGCCCAGTTCAATCTCGAGGAAACCGTAGTACATGCCCCTACCGCCGGCTATGTCACCCAGGTCACCTTACGCCCAGGAATGATGGCCGTGCCGCTGCCGCTCAAACCGGTAATGACGTTCGTCCACCAGGAGGAGCAGTTCTTTATTGGCGCATTTAGGCAAAACTCTTTACTCAGGTTACGCCCCGGCTTCAAGGCGGATTTTATTTTTCGAGCCCTGCCTGGCAAAACGTTCCAAGGTGAGGTCGTTGAAGTGTTGCCGGCTATCGGTGAGAGCCAAATCCAAGCCGCTGGTGTGCTGTACGGCAGTGACTTATTACTGCGCCAAGGTCGGCCTTTGGTTAAATTAAAAATCACGGATGACTTAAGCGAGTACCACCTACCGCAAGGGGCCAATGTCGAAATCGCCGTTTATTCGGACAGTTTCGAGCATGTGTCGGTGATGCGAAAAGTGCTGATCCGGATGAAGAGCTGGCAAAACTACCTGTTCCTTGATCATTAATCTGCGAAGGTTTCATCTAACAAGCACAAGATACTGATTATCAGACGATTGCAGTACAAGATAAGGAATGCACTGTCAGTGCATTTTAATAAAACGTCCTGGCCTAAGATGAAGGCGGCCTTGACTCTAAGGCCACCTAGCCAATGAGAACATTTGCAAGCCAATTTGCTTGCTGACTTTTAGCCAATCGCAGTCAATCTCTCTCCTGTTCCAGTCATTACTGCGATTGGTCATTTTGGCGGCTAATCAACACTGCGTGTTGATTGATATATATGCGTACTTTAGTTCAGCCAATTGCAACCGCAATTGGCTTTTTTTCTACCCATGCCCCTGCCGTTCATCGACACAGAAACTACGCTTTTTTCAGCGTGCCTCGGTCTACCAACTCTACCGGGATCATCAGTTTAACCAATGCGCGGTCTTCTGACTGGACTTGATTTAGCAGTAACTTAACGGCTTCTTTGGCCAGGCGGTTGAAATCCTGCTTGAAGGTCGACAATTGATAACCCAACCAGTTGGCCTGAGGAATATCATCAAAACCAATTACTTGGATATCTTCCGGGATCGACAAACCAAATTCACTGCGCGCCACATCCATCAGGGCAATAGCTAAAGTATCGGTCGAGCAGAAAAACGCATCTGGGTGATCCGCTTCCGACAAGACCTCACGAATACCGTCCAGCGCTTGCTCGTAGACATAACTGGTTTGGATATCACACGGGGTCTGGCCCGTCAGTGACTGCAGTTCATCGGTAAAACCATCAAGGCGTTCGGCATTGGTGTAGGCAGGGATATCACCAGTTAGGTAGGCTGGCTGCTTGGCACCGCGCTCAACCAATACCCGGGCAGCCATTTTACCGGCGCTGTAGTTATCGCTGATCGCCGAACTACACTTGGTGCCCTCTTCGATGCGGGCAAACTGGACGATAGGGATATTGAAATCACGGCACTCTTCGTAGAGCGCAGTATTGAACTGGGCGGATGCCGCCATCACACCATCAACGCGGTACTGGAAAATATTCGGGATCGAGTGCTGCTGCTGGGCATCGAGCTCCCAGGGGATAAGCACGGCTGAATAGCCATTCTTCTGCAGCTCTTTACTGAGCAACTGCAGGGTTTCCATGTGGATCGGGTAATCCGAGTCAGGGAAGACCAAACCAATCAGCTTGGACTCATTAGTGGTCAAGCTGCGGGCAAAGGCATTGGGACGGTAATTCAGCTCTTTGGCAGCGGCAAACACCTTTTCTCGGGCAGCCGCAGAAACAGAACTCCCATCAATGAATACTCGGGACACAGTTGATTGGGAAACGCCAGCAAGCTTTGCTACATCACTCGCGGTAACTGGTTGTTTTTTAACAGACATATTGGGAATTCATTTGAAATTACTGTGCTAATTATATCAAACAACCCTTTGAATGCGCATGCAAATTTTATAAACCGCGAGGAAAAACAATAATGCCCCAGCACGCTATACTGCGATAGCACTTACAAAAAAGCCACTTATAAAAAAACCGCCACCAGCGTCCGGACTGGTGGCGGTTTGATCGGTAGGTTCCTATTTCAACTCCGCTTGGCGGATATCTTCTGCTTGGTGGGTCGCCAATTAGAAGTAGTAACGGATACCCGCAGAGAATTTGTCGTCAGAGTTAACAAACTCGCTGCCGTTCCATTTATCTTTACCCTCGTCGAACTGGTATTCAGCCCAAAGCAGGAAGGTATTCTTGGTGAAGTGGTATTCCACACCCGGGGTAAACGTCTTGCGCTCATAACCTTTGGCACGACCATCAGTCTCGGTCATATAATTGGCGTTGAACGTCGCACGGAAACCGTTATCGAAGTGGTAATGGGTATATAGTTCACCACCTCGGGAATCGAAGAATTCTTCATTGCCAGCAACTTCCCAGCTATCAGCAGCATGGAATGTCATACCAAGGAAGTAGTTTGCTGTGCTGTAGTTTAGGCCAACAAGGCCGATACGGGCGGTATCACCATCTTTGATGCTAGAGGCTGCATCACCTTCAACATCCGTAATTTCATTCTGGTGGTAAGCAGCACCAACAGTTAAGCCTGCGGCAACAGGGTAAAGTACCGATGCACCGATACCGTTTTTCAGAGTCGCCTTTGACTCACCAGCCAGTGCCACATCGGTACGTGTCGTCTGGTAGGTAAAGCCGTATTTTAGATCGCCTAGGTTATTACGGTATGTCAGCGAGTTGGCCGCACGGCCAGTACCACTGCTGATACCCCAGTCGGCAAGGTTGTATACGTTTGAACCACGGGTACCGTAAGTACGGCCCATATCGGTAAACCATGCCACGTCGTAGAAGGTAGACCACTGCTTGGTACCGGCAGCAATCTTACCGTATTTATCGTGTTCAACACCGGCATATAGAAGACGGTCGTAAATATCGCTGCCGTTAGAGCCAGAGTTGTAACCCCACTCTGCATGGCCGAAACCTTCCCAGCCATTGTCTAGTTGCTTAACGCCTTTCAGGCCGAAACGCGAACTGCCACTGTTCCATACCGGCTCAGAGTCACCACCGTTGTCTTGGTAGCGTGCTTCAAAACGGCCATCGATAGTCAGGCTGTCGCCGTTATCGTTAACAAAAGTGTGGGCAGCCACTGCAGAGCCAGAAGCCAGAGCAGCCATTACAATCAGAGATAGTTTTGTCTTATTCATCATACTACTTGTCTCAAAATCAGGCGCCAGCCACCCTCAGGCTGACATCCCGACAAATTGATAAATATTGTTTTATTAGTCGTAAAAAGGGCGCCCCAGTAGGGACGCCCGAGGTCGCACAGGCGTGCTATCTTTCACAAGAGGAAATGGTGGAGCTTTGGCTAATTAAAGCGCTGGGTTTAGGATCGCTTGAGTACGCTCAAATACGTCCAGGCCCTGCTGCTTCAGCCAGTATGGTAGGTCGATAAGAACCCAGTTTTCAGACAGTTTGTCACCGTCACGGTAGTAAACGTCAACTACTTGCATGTCAGCACGGATTTCACCGCCAGGCATACCTAGGAAACCACCGATTGGCGTGTTAGATAGGTTTGGCCAGCCGAAGAAACAAGAGAAGCTACCTTCAGCAAAACGACATACGTGACCGTTGAACTTCTTGTCTTTCAGGTTGTTACGGAACGGTAACTGGTGCTGCTGCTGGTAACGTGGGATAGTGTAAGATGCACCGATACCACATGGGCCGTACCATAGCATGTCTTCAGACCAGCTCTTAGCTAGTACTTCTGGTGGGCAACCCATTGCGCCGCTGTCGTTCAGTGCAGATAGGTCAGCAACCATCTTGTTAACTAGATCTAGAGTCGCCTGGCCTTCTTCCGGTGCAGCGTCTTCGAATAGTAGACCGTCGTGGTTACGTGGGCCAGGGTATACAAAGTGCTTACCAGTCGATGGTGGTAGTGGGTAGCAACCCGCTTGGTCCATCATGCCTAGTAGATCTAGGAATAGGCCAGTTTTAGTGATCTTACCGTTTTCAACACAGTTGAATTCTGCGTAACGGATGTTCATGATCTTGCCGGTTGGGCGCATGCCTAGGTATTCAGCGTCGAATAGGCCTAGGAAGTGACCCATGCTCATTACCCAAGTTTCACCTGGAGTCACTTCGTTCTCACCGCCGATGAAGATGTCTTGACGTCGCTGCATGCGAGTCATTGACTTCATTAGTGGAGCCCAGAATACGTCAGCAGCTGCTTGTGCGCCTTCTTGCTCACGGAACGGGTAAACACCGCGCCATAGGTAATCTTCAGAAGTGTGTGCTTTTAGTACTTCAGCAACGTTCTCGTGAGTTGCTTTTTCCATTGCATCGAAATATTCACGTACGATGCGCTTAGCTTCTTGATACTTGCTCATTTTGCAAATTCCTATTTTTACTCAGTGGCTAATTAGCTAGCCAGAATTCTGTTGTTCACTGTCGGGCCCAGCGGCGCTGAGCCCATGTATTCAATTAAGCGGTCGCTGCTGCTTTCTCTTTCTTAGAGAAGATGCCTTTTTTCAGCGTTTCAGGTAGCGACAACCATAGTAGGCCGGCCAGTACCCAAACAATCGGCGAGCCCCACATTGCGGTTTGCAGGTCTGAACGCTCTTGGATAAATACCAGTACCATTGGCGCCCACATACCGATTAGACGGCCACCGTGGAACAGTGCTGCACCGAAACTGCGTAGGTGTGCAGGGAATAGCTCAGAGAAGTAACCACCCCATACCGCACTTGATGCCAGGCCAAAGTTGTAAATCAGGCCAAGGATTGCCAGCAGGTTAAGACCCATGAAGCTCACATCAGACGGCGCTACGAAGAAGATAGACGCCATGATACCGGCCAAGATGAAACCGAATGCGTTAACCTTACGGCCCCACTTATCAGCAATCGCACCCCATACCCATGCACCCAGTAGGCTACCGAAAGCAGAGATTGAGAAGATGATGCCCATTGTTTGGCCATCGAACATACGTACTTCTTTCAGGTACGTCGTTACGAAACCGTTGAAGAACTGGAAGCCGTAGAAGTTAAGGCCAGACAGTAGTAGACACGTCAGCGTGATGCGCAGGTTGCGGCCGCGGAACATCTCGCCCCAAGAACCCTTCTTGGCTTCAACTTCTTTACCACTGTCGTCAGTTGCGACTTCCTCACCAAACGCAATTACTTTCTTGTCGCTTGGCAGGATGAAAATCATTGCTACCGCAGCCACTAGCGGCGGGATACCACCTACTAGCATCATGTTTTCCCATGCTGCGTTGATGCTAGATAGATAAGCTGCATACGCACCCATCGCCATGACAGCCACAGAGAACATAGATGACGCAAATGCCGTCAATTTACCGCGTACAGAGTCGGTAAACAGGCCGATCATCAATGAGACCGCAACCGTAAAGTAACCGCCTAGGGCAATACCAACGATAAAACGCATTGCTGCCCAGCCTTCATAGCTGGTAAAAGTCATGTTAAGAATTGTCGCAGCACCGTTGATGGCGGTAATGGTGATCAATACGTTTTTCTTACCGAAGCGGCTGGCAAACCATGCACAGCTCAATGCACCGATCAGGGCACCTAGAGACTGCCATGTATAGAACTGGGCAGTGTGGGCAAGGGTGATGCTGTCATAAGCATCGACAATGTAGGGACGGACGTAATCAATTACTACGAAGTTGTAACAGTAGAACACGTAACCGACCAAAATCGCCAGGTAGGCAGCTGCGCGTTGCACCATTGGAACTTCGTTCATGTGTTTCTTGGTTGTCATGAGCGAATAATCCTCTAAATTTATTTGTATCACCCGTGTTAATAACTTGGGTGACCGAAACCGTGTAGGGAGGTTTTGCCCCCTCCGCTTTCTGGTGGCAGATATTACACAGTTCGAGAGGGTAAAAACCGTGACACAAATCAATTTTGCATGAATGCGCACCCAAAAATGATTTTCATGAGATCTTGATCACATGCTGTCTGCATTTTAGCCAACAAAGACCAAAAAGCCGTCAAGATTGATCCTGATCACGCAAATCCACCAAGCAATTCCCAATTTGAGGCGGTTTTATGTACTATTCACAACGATAATTATTCGGGCAGCGCCCATAGAAACAACAAGGCAAACCCATTATGGTTGCGTATTCAAGCATTTTGGTAGTGTTGGTTTATCTGGCATTTACCATTTTTATCAGTTACTTAGTGAACAAAAGATCATCTAATCGCGGAGATTTTTCTACCGGTGGAAAGCAATTTGGCTGGCTGACGGTAGGAATTTCCATCTTGGCGACCTATATCAGTGCCATGACCTTCGTCGGTATGCCAGGTTGGGTATACAGTGATGGCATGCAGGCTATTGCTATCCACCTCAATTACCCCATTGTGATTTTCTTCAGTGTGGTGTTCTTCATCCCTATCTTTTACAAGCTGGGGCTGACATCTATCTACGAATATCTGGAGCACCGCTTCGGGGTGATCACTAGAACCATTAACTCATTGGTTTTTATCGTTGTTCAGTGTATTGCCTCCGGTATTATCCTGTACGCCGTCTCGCTAATACTGGTGCGGATCCTACCTATCAGTGTTGAAGAAGCGATCATCTATATCAGCTTGTTTACCGCGCTTTATACCTATGCTGGCGGTATCTCCACGGTTATTTGGACGGACGTGATGCAGTCTGGCTTCCTGCTGGCAGGATGTATTGCAGTATTTGCGACTTTGGTGATGAACCTGCCAGATTTGGGTGCGCTCCCAGAATTATCGCAAGCGGTTGAAACCAAGCTATCGATGGCAAACCTATCCACCAGCTTTGGTGATGATACAACGCTAATGGCAGGCCTAATCGCCGTGAGCTTCCTCCACTTGAGCGTATACGGCTCCAACCAGTTGATTATCCAGCGCACGCTGGCAACCCGTTCGGTGGAAACGGCCCAGAAGTCGATGTTGGTGTGCGGTTACGGCGCCTTTTTCATCTACCTGTTCTTCAGCTTGATGGGTGTGCTGCTGTTTGTGTTCTATCAAGGGCAACCGTTTGAAAACAGCAACGATGTCATTCTCGATTTTGTCTTCAACCATACCCACCCATTGATTGTCGGGCTGATCATGGCCGCCCTCTCCGCTGCCGCGATGTCGACACTGGATTCCTCCTACAACTCGATGGCGACCGTGGCTACCTTTGATATCTACAAGCGCTTTATCAAGCCAGAGCAAGATAATACCCATTATGAAAAGGTTGCCCGCCGACTAAGCCTGAGCTGTGCGGTACTGGTGGTGATCCCTGCCATGCTGGCAATATCCAATGAAAGCGTACTCAAAAGTATTGCCAGCCTGACATCCATCTTTGTCGGTATCCGCCTTGGCTCATTCTTGCTGGGGATCTTCTCACGCTCCTCAAACGAGGCAGGCATCATCGCCGCCAGTATCACCAGCATCCTAGCCATTCTGGTCTGCCAGTCAGCAGGGATTGCCTGGCCATGGTATGCCCCAGCCGGCACTGTCGTATTCATTGCCACCGGGCTGATTGTCAGCCGGGTGAAAGGACAAACAACGGCAAGCCAGCTTGCCTTTTTCGAGCAACAGAAAAGCCTCTACACAGCGCCAACAACCAGCCAATACATGCTGCTGGTTTTTGCCGCATTGACCGTATTGGCTTGTTTCTTTCTGCCAAACTTATTAGCAGAAGTGATTTTTTAAGGAAAGACCATGTTATCTATTTTCGATATCTACAAGGTGGGCGTGGGCCCATCAAGCTCCCACACTAACGGCCCGATGATCGCCGGTTTCGACTTCTGCCAGAAAGTGGAGGCGATGCTGGACGATATCGTACGTGTCCAGGTCGATTTGTACGGTTCGCTGTCGCTGACCGGTGTCGGTCACCATACCGATAGAGCATCAATCCTTGGCTTGATGAACAACAAACCTGACGCCATTGATATCAAGGCTGCCAACGAAGCGATGGCACAAGGGATTGCCAGTAAGACCTTGCTGCTGGCTGGCAAAAAAATGATCGGCTTCGATACCGATACTGATATGCTTTTCCACAGCGACAACCTGCCGCTGCACGAAAACGGCATGACCATCAGCGCCTTTGGTGAAGATGGCAAACGGCTGTTCATCGAAACCTACTACTCTATCGGCGGCGGCTTCATCGCTACTGCTGATGAGCTGCAAAATGGCAAGGCCACCAGTGAGGTCACGGTCCCTTATGAATTTAATTCCGCCGAGGACATCCTCAAGCTAACCGAACGCGAAGGTTTAAGTATCGGGGCCCTGTTCCTACGTAATGAACTGGCTTTCCGGAGTCAGGAAGAGCTTGATGCCAGGGCAAACCAAATCTGGGAGGTCATGTCGAACTGTATGGCCCGCGGCTTTGAAACTGAGGGTGTCCTCGATGGTGGCCTGCATGTAGTGCGCCGTGCCCCTGCACTGTTGAAGAAGCTGGAGTCAAACAAGCAGATTGAAAATGACCCAATGGAAGTCATGGACTGGATCAACCTCTTCGCCTTTGCGGTCAGTGAAGAGAATGCAGCAGGAGGCCAAGTTGTCACCTCACCGACCAACGGTGCTGCTGGGGTGATCCCTGCCGTGCTGATGTACTACAACAAGTTCATTGGTGAACTCACCCCGAAACAGATCAAAGATTTCTTGGCCGTTTCTGGTGCTGTGGGCATGCTTTACAAAATGAATGCCTCGATTTCAGGTGCCGAAGTCGGCTGCCAGGGAGAGGTCGGTGTATCGTCTTCTATGGCTGCGGCAGGGCTGACCTCACTTCGAGGCGGTAGCAACGAGCAAATTTTCATGGCGGCTGAGATTGCGATGGAGCACTCTCTGGGGATGACCTGTGATCCAATTGGCGGCTTAGTTCAGATCCCTTGTATCGAACGCAATGCCATGGGTGCAATGAAAGCAATCAATGCCTCGCGTATGGCCCTAAAACGCAACAGCAAATCGCGTATTTCACTGGATAAGGTTATCGAGACGATGTACCAGACCGGCAAGGACATGAACAAGAAATACCGCGAGACATCACTTGGCGGCTTGGCGATGATTCATTTAGCCCCACCTTGTGAATAAACAACCACCTTGTGAACAAACACCCCGGCGAAGTAAGCCACCATTTTAATCCCATGGTGGCTTAGCCAGAACACATTTCAGGTGCTCACCTGCCATGATTTTAATCCCCCGGCATGGCGGTGGGCCCTAATTCAATACGACTGCTGTTTAATCGTTGATATTCTCTTTGACAACCCGTGCTGGGTTACCCACCACTACGGTGTGGGCTGGGACATCCTTGGTCACGACACTGCCACCACCAACAACCGCGCCGTCACCAATCGTCACCCCAGGTAGCACCAGCACATTGGCACCAATCCACACTTGGTTGCCAACCGTAATTGGCTTGGCAAACTCCTCGTAGGTATAGCGGGTTGCCGCATCTATAGGGTGACCAGCAGTGCACAAGGTCACATTAGGGCCAATCATCACTTCATCACCGATAATCACTTTGCCACAGTCGAGGATCACCCCATTGGCATTCATGTAGAAACTTTTGCCAACCTCGATGTTATAGCCGTAGTCACACATGAAATTGCCATTGAGGGTCGTCGAATCGTCTGATTTAGCGAACAATTGCTGAACCAAGGCATTACGCTCTTTATTGTCATCACAATTGCTGATTTTGCGGCACAGGCTGCGGGCCTTTTGGCGGTCTTGGGGCAAATCATCAGCCCCCGGGTTATACAACATACCTGCGATCAGGCTTTTTTCTCTATCTGATAATGCCATGAAATCTCTCCCATAAAGTCCACGTATCTAACCATAAACCGCAAAGTTCCTGAGTTGCGTTACATCAACCTTCAAACAACAGGGACAAAAAAGGCCGGCAAAATGCCAGCCTTTCGATGGTTAGATCAACAACGTCTTTGCGGGGATTAGAATGCCCAAGCGAAGTTGAAGCCACCGCCGTTGTCAGTACGGCTAGATTCACCACTGAACTCGTTAAGCTCGTTACGCTTAACTTCCAGTGACAAGGTTGCTCCTGGAGTGAAAGCGTAAGACAGGCCCACGGCATACACTTGGCGGTCACCGGTTACATCACCTTCACCGTCGAAATCAACATACGAAGCGTAAGCGTATGGACGGAAGCCTGATTCAAGTGCGTAGTGCGCATATACATCTACCGCATCGGCATCAGCCCACTCCATGCGAGGACCACCTTGTAGGCCGGCTTTGTGGATGTTTTCACCCTTGGTGTAAACCGCTGCGACCTTCAGGCCACCAGCAACATACTGGCCACCGACAGTCAGTGCCGTTTGCTTATCGCCGTCTTCAAGACCATTTACCTCAGCCGTATTTGAAACTTCTACCTTATTCTCAAGGTAAGCAACCCCCAGGCTTAGGCCCGATTCAAAGTCGTAGCTGGTCGATAGCGCGTAGTTGTAATCACGCTTAACGTCGCTAGTCTCACCGTCACTGGTAAAGCCGTAGTGCGCCGATACGTTAACACCGTTGTTGCTGTAGCGGTATGCCACCAGGTTGTCACCACGGCCCGTTGCTGCGAAACCACCGTCAGTACCTTCAGAGTAAATCGGTGTCGCATCCGGATCGATAATGATCAGGTTATCCATGTAGCGGGCAACATCGTGGTATGCCGACCACTGCTTACCGAAACGCAGGTTACCGAGCTCATCACTGTTAATAGACACATAACCTAGACGGTTACGGAAATTGTTACGGCCAGAAGTTGGGCTGTTCAAGAACTGATCCCATTCGAACTTGGCATCCATGGTCAAACCCGGTTGGATTTGACGCTCAACGCTCATGTTCAAAATACTACGGCTGGCAGAGAAAATATCATCTTCGCCGAACACAGGCTGGAAGGCATCAAGAACAAAGACACCACCGATATCAAACTTGGTTTGCTCATCTTCATAAAGGGTGAAGGCTGACGCTTGACCAGCCAGTAAAAGTGTAGAGATGACAGCAGAGCAGATTTTCAACTTCATTTATCAGGTACTTCTAGTGATAGTGTGACAGTAATGCGTGATTGCCAGCACAAACTACCAGACCTCCCGCAACAATGTAATAGTAAACTAGTACAATGATGAGCTAAATTTGTATCTAATTGTTCAGAGTAAGAATATATATTTATTTAAATCATAAACTTAAACAGAATATA
>NZ_JACSOF010000144.1:0-17345 GCF_014349205.1 Photobacterium sp. BZF1 | reverse complement strand
CACGGAGACGCATTCCTAAGGCCTGGCCTTCTTTTCATACTCACCGAAGATCATCGGTACCACTAACTTACTCTGGCAGACAAGCCATCAAATCACTCAGCCATCGAGCAGGGTTACCCGCAATGTAGTCACTCATCCGAAGTGATAGATGACCATTGCTTTTGCTCCCTCGTCTCTTTTTGAAAAAAAGAGACGAGGGATAGCCACAAATCCTCAGCCCTTAAGTGGCAAGGGATGCACAAAAGATAGACACAGAAATTTCTGAACGATTTTGGACGACAGCGACAAATCAGCCGGATCTCGCCACCAAAAAATAAGTGGCCTGAGCGGGAGGCAGCCCCATAGCAATTTGTCATCATGCTGTTACTTGCACCACAACAATAGGCGTCGGGATCGCCATTATCTCCCTTTATCACAGCAAAGACGCGCCCTTTTCAAATGCGCACGAACACTTTACTGATTATCTGCTGTTGTGATTTCTTTATTTAATCTCACTAATAAAACATTGCATATAAATGCATTAATTTTCTTTCATTTATGAAATTTGTTGCAATTTTCATTGTGTTAGGATGCCATACCATATAAAATAGTACTTAGTACCTTTTAATTTTTTATACTAATTTGAGGCTGCTTTGGGGCGCATAACTAAAGAGCAAAAAGAAAAAAACTATCATAAGATCAACAGTATAATCTTGGCTGTCTTTCTAGATGAAGGATGGACAAGTATTACCTACGATCGTATAGCCAGAGAAACAGGTTTACGTAAAAGTACCCTGCAAGGCTACTACCCAACAAATAGTGACTTTCTTTTGGGGATAAGGGGCCATCTTCATGATCTCATGATCGAAAAGCTTGATTTCTCTTCTAAGGAATCGCTTATAACGTCTTGGAACAATGCACTGAAATCAAAAGGGTTCAACTACACGATTGATATGTTTATCAATCATGTGGTTTCGCGCTCCCCTTCCCCAATGGCATTGAATGCCCTGACTAACATGGCATGCCTATTGCGAACGCATTTTCCGAAGGAAGACTCGAAAGAATTAATGATCCAACTATTTGGCAATGCAGTAGTTCATCCACTGTTTGATAATCGCCTTGAGAGTTAATGGCATAAGATCACGACCATAAAAATTTATCCCCTAAACTCTCACTATCAATATAGAGGATGATAAACAGTCAATAACAGAGCTCCTCCCCACCTAAAAAAGCATATTTTTGCGCAGAAAATCTAAATTTACATAAAGTTTGCAAAAACAAGATATCGTCCTCCATACGCATTGTGTTACTGTTCACGCATAGTTTTTGGGGAGATATTTAATGGCTCGCATAAGCAAAGATAAATGGCAAGAGAACTTCGCCAAATATAATGCGATTATTCTAGAGATTTTTCTTACTGAGGGATGGGATTTCGTGACCTACGACCGTCTAAGTAAAGAAACAGGTCTGCGTAAAAGCACCTTGCAAGGCTACTATCCTTCGAACCAAGATTTTGCAGTTGCGATGGATGGGAAGGTGCTACCGATTATCATGCAGCATTTGTCATTTGAGTCGAGAGAGGCACTGATTCAATCCTGGGCGGAATCGCTTGAGTCTCAAAAATTTAGAATGATCATGAAGATGTTCGTGATGCATGCTTCTAAGCATGAAAGTGAAGGTCGGGGGGCATTAGGCGCTAAAGGCCTGCTTAATATCATCCAGTATGAACTACCAGATGAGGATGGTTTAGAGTTGCTTCAGCACCTGTTTGGATTAACGGTTACTGGGTTACTCGGCCTTAATAAATAATTAAAGGCTTTAAATTAAAGCCCAGCAAAATACTATTTCGCTGGGCTTTGATAGATTTGTTCTATGTACTTACTCGAGCCTGTTCTGGTAATTACCAGAAGATGGTCGCACCGACTGCGAAGTTCACCGCGGTATCATCCGTCGTCTTAGTACCATCATTGACATAGTTAGCTTCAGCATAAACATTTGCCCAATCAACGATGTCATAACGGGAACCTAGGTAAACATTATGCAAGTTACCGTCTAGAGAGGCAGTATCAGAATCTTGCATAATGTATTCATAGCCAGCGTAACCAAATAGCTTTTCGACCACTTCTACTTTACCAGCCACAGCAAGCGCATTCTTTTTCACTGAACGTTGGCTATCTAGTTCATTGTCTATATCGGTGTAGTAATATGTCGCGCCTAAAACGTAATCACCACGACTGAACTCTGCCGAAGTTGTCGCGTAGAATTCATCTTTCTGGTTATTTACCAGATTCGTTGATGAAGTACCCAAACCACCGCGGATATTCAAATCACCCAAGTTGTATTGGCCATATAGTTCCATAAGGTCACGTTCGTTATCACCGGCTTCAAAGCCGTAGGTGGCACTTAGAATGAATAGCTCATTGCTGTATACGTACTTCAGGCCCTCATCGTGCTGAGAAACAGGGTTCAAGTTCGACTTACCACCAAATGCTTCCGAGTAGTCGACACCTTCAAGATCATCAGATGATGTGGCGTGCTTACCAAAGGTCAGCGCACCCAATACCTCATGCTGCAGGCCACCGTAGTACTTGGAAAAGTACAAGTCATCTTCATCACGGGTTTCATCAGCATCGAAGTTAACTTCACCTTCAACCAAACCTAAAAGATTCAAGGTATCAGTTGCCGCATAACGAGCATCAACACCAACTTTAGAGTCACCGAACGTGTAGTCGTTATCCTGATTCTCGTAGAAGAAAGCACGGGCTTTTACTTCACCGTAAAACTCCAAGTATGCCCTTTCATTATTGATAATTTCATAAGCATACGCCGGACTAACAGCAATAGACGCAGCCAATGCAAGCAATGTTTTTTTCATGATGGATTCCAAATTGTATACGCAACGCCACAGTTAATAACGTACCAAGAACGAATAAATTCTGCACGAACATTAAGGTAATGTCAATTAACAGAATGACATTCTAAAAATTAAACTTAAGTGATAGGTAATATTTGTGGACTTGATGTAAGTTAAGAAGCTACGACAGCCTACTCGCCCATGCTTTCGCCGCCGAGTGGATAGCTTTGAAAGAATGGGTAAAGGCTTCCTGCCCTTGTAGGTATGGGTCGGAAATAGAACCTTCCCGCCACTGCCCAAACAATAAGGTCTTGTGTCTGGCATCTGGGGATAATTTCGCAACAGCGTTTATATGCTCTGGTTCCATAACAAGAATTAGGTCATATTCTTGGCATAACTGTGCAGTGAGCTGCTGAGCATGATGGCTATTGAGCTCAACACCATGGCTGGCTGCAACTTCGTTAGCAGTAACATCAGCAGGTTGCCCTGTTAGCCCGCTAGCTTCAGTCGCAAGGCCAGCAGAGGAGATTTGTTTATTAGGCAGCATTTGCTTGAGTAATGCCTCCCCCATTGGAGAGCGGCAAATATTGCCAACACATACCACCAAAATACGATTAAACATATTGTTCGCAGTCCGTGAAAATACTTAGAGTGTGCTGTTTATAGTGAGCCATAAATTAAGAACAAAGCTATCCAGAATGGCCCTTGGGCAAATGAGCACTGCAGCCAGCTAGAACGAGCACGAGAATAAACGTCATCGCATTAGCTGTTGGCTGCAGATTAAAATCCACCGATATATGGATTAGCATTCCGACCACCGCCATTAAGCAGCCCAAAGCCGTTCCTTTTAACGTTTTGCTACTTCGTTGCCTAATCGTCTTCACGCATAACCAGATAGCGAACAGGCAGGAGCTTCCCAATAGCAAGGTCGCCGGTATTCCCGTTTCGACGGCAAACTGGATGTAGTCGTTATGGGCATGATCGTAATAACCAATGTTGGCTTTGCTAAAAGCTGGGAATGTGGAGTGAAAACTGCCAAGACCCGTTCCAGTCAGCGGCATTTTTTCGATGATATCCATACTCCACTGGACAACCTCATCACGGGTTTCATTCGACATAGTTGTTTGCTCAAGGCGCTGTTTGACTTTGACCAACCCAAATATCGAACCCACGACAAAGGTATCGACCACGAGGATACTGATAATCAACGCCACCAGAACTCGCGGCTTGTTGCGATAAAACAGCAATGCAACCAATCCACCGATTGTTGTTGCGGCAAAGAAAGCGGTATTCCCCATCCGGGAGCGGGTCATGACAAGGGCAATAACCATCACCACCAGCACACAGCGAACAAACATCTTGGCCGACATCATACCTGATACCCAGCGCTTGATACGCTCGTGCCAAGAGCCTGATGCAGACACATGCAGCTGAGCAATAAGCAGCCCAGTACCCAGGCTAAGGCAAAGCATCAAGTAATTGGCCAGATGATTCTTATACACAAACGAGCCAGTAGCGACATCAGGTAGACGTATGCCAAACACCAAGGAGTACTCAATACCCAGCAACACCACCATGGCACCGTAGAAGGCCTGGAAAGTACCACTGACTACAATAGCTCCCAACACCTGCTTAACTCGTTGTTTAGAATCGATGAGCACCACAGCACACAAGGCAAAAAGCAGATACGTTAGCCCTTTCAGCAGGCCAGAGACGGTCGCATAGGCATTTACCGTGATACGCCCTGTATCAGCCCCTATGTTTTCATAAGCTTCTGCAGCAAAAGGAGAAAGCAGCTTTAGCACTTCCAAATCAAACGGGATAAGTTGAAACGCCGTCCAAACCTGAAACAATCCAAGTGGCACCAACAACCAGCCAAATCGTTTAATCCGCTCAAAAGGAAATGCCTGCCAGTTAGTTCGATAACTCAACACTAAAGTTAGCGTCGTAAGCGCCACCCACAGCTCTGCAATAGACCAAGCCCAAATACGGTTAGACGCTAATGGAATGGGCAGCCATACCAATAACACCAACATACTGTAGAAACTAATTTGATTTAACCGCATTATATGACTCATGTTTGTTTCAATTGAAATAAGCCCCAGCAATGAGAATGAGCTAGTTTCTATTTCCACTACTAGGACTTAGACCAAGGCTTAGCTCGCTAGCTTTGAAAGAAAGATTTAGCAATTAACTCTCTCAATCAAGCGTCCAAACTAGTTACTTGAAATAGGATCGTTATTCTTTGGCGCTTTCGGCTCTGCACCTGGGAATTTTTTGCTCGGTGCAGGCTTTGCTTGCTCAACCGGCGTCTGAGCAGTTTGATCAACTGCAGGGCTTGTCACTTCCGTTGGATCAATACCCGCTTCGATAGCCGCAGCCGTCACGGTTTCAGCTGGTACGCCAGCTTGAACTGCAACAGATGCGACAGCTGCAGCTTGCTCTGGCGCTGTCGCTATCGCCGCAGCAATAACCTGATCAGCCGATTGTGGCGCAGCTTGTACAGCGGCCTGAACAACGGCTGCTGCCAATTCTGGGTTAGCGGCAATCACAGACTCGACAATCGCAGCTGCCATCTCTGGGTATTGCGCAATCAGCTGGGCAACCAGCTCTTCTGCACTTAACTCGCTCTGCGCAACAATCGCAGCAATATCAACAGATTTAGCGGTAGTTGATGATGTTTCGGCAAAAGCCACAGAAGACGAAACCACCGCCCCTATCGCAATGCTAAGCATCAGTTTGTTTAACTTCATTCTTATTCCTCTAAGTGTGAAGTGGACTTTGTATGTTACACAAACAGAATAACATACCATAAAAAGACAATAACATTCCTTTGCCTTCAATAGCGCTTTGTCATAAACGCGAGAGCAGAGCTGCGTACTACAGGTTAGACCTCGTTTATCTGTAGTGGCCGCTTTTCTTGTGTGTTAGCCCTTGGCATATTTAACAAGAACAAAGATCGAACATCCCACAGTGATACCCGCGACATTGGCAACCCAATCCCAAACAGAAAACTCACGAGTTGGAGAGAAAGCCTGCAAAAACTCATCGATGGAGACCAACACAATACTGAGTACAACGAGCGAGTAGCCCGGAAGAAGGTTGTTCTCAGGCTCTCCCGATAACTTCGCCCATGATTTCGCCGATGACTCCCCCGTTGGCTCTCTATCAGAGGCCAAGCACGCAGAAAAACCCAGTACCGTAGCGACTAGTACATGGAGCACATAGGCTCCCCCAAGCCCTGATTCAACTTGGTAGATATAGCCTGAAAACACCCCGAAAGTTTTGTCCATAGAGGCCAACCCGCCGCATAACACCACCAGCAGAAAACAGGCTTGTCTCTTGTTAATTCTTTTAACCACGCCCTACCCCTTTGCATGTCTTCAAACGTACACCTTTATTTTTATGCTTGGTGTTATTCATATTCGCTTGGCTAGTCTTGGCTTGATTGGCAAAGCCAAGTAATCGACAAGCACGCTCCTTTTCAGGGGAGCGTGCAACCACCTCATTGAGCTGATGATAGTTAATTCGGTATTGGATAGGCTTTAGGAGGTAACGCGAAGCAAGAACCTTTTCGCTTGCGCTCAGCTGCGGCCAGTGAGCAAGAAGAAACTCCAGGCTGAATAGAGCCACTTTGGTATCAAAGGGAGCAACCTTTTGAGCAAGCGAAATCGGCTGATTGATAACATCGAAAGGCTTACCCATACGCCACAAGCTTTCCGCATGTTGGATCAAGGCTGTGTAGTTTAAGGGGGAGATATACTGCGCAGCCTTGGTAGCATTAATTGCCTCGCCAAACGCGCTTTCTGCATAATCCTGATAAACCGCATCACTCACGTTCTCTGAGGCCGCACCTTTAAGAGCATAATGGGTAGCACTCAGCCCAAGATACTCAGGGTTCATGCCATCCCAAAACAGCAGGCTTTCTATTTGAAAGGCAAGATCATCAAGTTGATTATCTTGTGCCAGTTCAGGTTGAATCTCAATTTGCTTAAATGTGTCTCTCACCTTCATCGCCTGCAAGTCGCCCATCAAGAACGAAACAGAAGAGAAAGCTACACCTAGGCTAAGCCCAGCCAGCGCAAATAGAAATGCCGCTTTCAATTTCATCGACAATTACTCTACAGATTACTCTAAGGTCAGTGCTTCTTGTTCAAGCTCATGAAGTTGTTCAGCGGTTTGATTTTCATCCATGTTTGCAGACACGCTTGTAGGCACATCATCTTTCTTGAGATACAAGTTTTGGTAACAGTAGTTGGTAGCATCGATATAGCCCTCGACACTTCCGCAATCAAAACGCTTACCCTTGAACTTGTAGGCAATCACACAGCCCTGCTCTGCCTGCTTTAAAATCGCATCGGTAATTTGAATTTCACCGCCTTTGCCTGGCTCTGTATTTTCAATGTGCTCAAAAATATCTGGGGTCAGAATATAGCGACCGATAATAGCAAGGTTACTTGGCGCCGTGCCTTGGGCAGGTTTTTCAACCATGTCGGTAACACGGATCAGATCTTCACTTAAATGCTCACCAGCAATCACCCCATATTTATGGGTTTCATCTGCAGGGACTTCTTCCACCGCGACAATGGTGCAGCGGAACTGTTTAAACAGGCCGACCATTTGCTCAAGTACACCTTGCTGGGTGTTAACACACAGATCGTCTGCCAATACGACAGCAAACGGGTTGTCCCCTACCAACTCTTTACCGGTGAGGATGGCATGGCCCAACCCTTTCATTTCACGCTGGCGGATATAAGTAAAGTTTGCAGAATCAATCAGATCACGAATGTTATCCAACAGTTCTTCTTTGTTGGTACCACTGATTTGGTGCTCCAACTCGAAGTTCTTATCGAAGTGATCCATCAGTGAGTTTTTACCACGGCCCGTTACAATGGCCATGCTGTCCATACCCGCCTGGATAGCTTCATCCACGCCGTACTCAATCAACGGTTTATTCACCACAGGCATCATTTCTTTTGGCATAGATTTAGTGGCAGGGAGAAAGCGGGTTCCATAACCCGCTGCAGGGAAGAGGCAGTGTTTGATCATCGTTATGGCCTTTGAAATTGACTTATTAGATACCAAGTACCGTAATATACTGGCAGAATAATACCCTTACTGACAAAATCAGTAAAGGGTATTTGATACGATTAATTAAAGTGAGAGGTTTCAGCAATAAGTAACGGCTTCTCTCTAATTGAGTGTGGGGGGATTACTGATTTTTGTGTTCGTGTTTATGGCTGTGTAGCTTATACTAAATACTTAGAATAAGACTTCGACTAGATAGCTTAAAACACTTGGTAGAACGACGCTAAGATTTCGATAAAGCGCACTTTATCTTGAGCTTTCAACACATTAATCCCAGCTGCGGCTTTGCGCCCTCCCCCAGTAGCAAACTTAATGCAGATTTCATCAGCGCCAATCCGATTTTCTAAAGGAGCTCTCACACTCACCGTGTAGGACTCCCCTTCAGCATTACCTTCTGAGTTCTTGGTCAGCACAGCATGAGCAAGCTTTGGATATTCGTTAGCACATTCATTACCGAAAACGCCACTGATACGCCGAGCCCAAGGCTCACAAGGTAGCTCGAAAACACGAACACCGCTATCTTGATATACGGGACTAAGATCAGACACTAAATTGTAATCAAGTTTATAGGTGTCCCTGAGCTTGAAGAATACAGAGTCCTTACAGTTCACCAATTCAAAAGGGTCTGGATAACGATACAGTTCGCGATAAAGATCTACAGGTGAAATATGAAGATCGGCCAACGATGAGCCATAGGCATTGTAGTTAATGAGCGTGCCAAGCTCTTCTAGAAATGCGATTTGCTCGTCATCATAACCATGCTGTTCTGCTAACTCTCGAGCAACACTTTTTAGGTTGTCACCAAAAGCTGCAGCAATTGCCCAGGCAATGTATTTACCGCCCAACTTTTCATTAATAAGCAAGCTCGTACAAGTCTCTGGGGACGTATCAATAAGCGCCTCTAGGTATTCAGACTCGCTGATATCACCACTACGGTGATGGTCACAGTAGAACACAGCACATTGCTGTTCTAGCAAACCAGCTAGATCTGATTGATTCTTTTCCATCGAGATATCAAGCACAGTTACCGACGCTACATCAGTGACATTCTTCAATTGGCTCAATAGCTTGATATCACGTTTTACACCAGTAACAAGATTACTAGCTTTAGGCTCATTAAAGCGCAGTTGAAGCAGCGCAATGATGCCGTCTGCATCGCCGTTAAAGACATCGTAATGCATAGTTAAATGTATCCCTTTTCTGCAAGATAACTGACAACTTGCTTTGCACACCCATCAATTGAGAATTCTGCCGTCTTAACATGAATCTCTGAGCTCACAGGTGCTTCATACTCAGAGCTAACCCCAGTAAAGTTCTTAATCTCACCACTACGGGCTTTCTTGTATAAGCCTTTTGGATCGCGTGATTCGCACACCTCTAAAGGTGTATCGATAAACACCTCTAAGAACTGGTCTTCTTCAAGAAGATCGCGCACTTGCTGACGGTCTGAAATAAATGGTGAGATAAACGCTGTCAAAACAATAGCGCCTGAATCCACAAACAGCTTAGCCACCTCACCAATTCGACGAATGTTCTCGACTCGGTCTTCATCACTAAAGCCAAGATCTTTGTTCAGACCATGACGAACGTTGTCACCATCTAGCAAATAACTGTGCTTACCAAGTGCCATAAGCTGAGATTCAACCGCATTCGCAACTGTCGATTTACCAGAACCACTTAAGCCAGTAAACCAAAGCACAACCGGCTTTTGTTGCTTTTGTTCTGCACGTTGCTGATGATTCACCGTCGAGTTATGCCAAACCACATCACTCGATTTATCGGTAATTTCTGCTTTATTAATATAAGGACTAACCATAAAAACCTTTTTACCTCGAAAACTGAAAACTGACCGCTTTAAGCTGATAGCTAATAGCTAATAGCTAATAGCTAATAGCTAATAGCTAAAACGAATACACCATAGGAATCATTAAAATCGCGGTAATCGAATACACAATCGATACAGGAAAACCAAACTTCAAATAGTCTTTCACTTGGTAGTTACCTGCCGAATACACCATCAAGTTAGTTTGATAACCAAATGGAGAAAGAAAGCTTGCACTGGCACCAAAGGCCACCGCCATCACAAACGGCGTCGCATCAACACCAAACTGTTGCGCTGCACCAAAAGCAATAGGAAAGATGATCGCAGCCGCCGCATTATTAGTAATGAGCTCTGTAAGAATTAAGGTCGCCAAGAACACGCCAACAAATGCCCCATAAACCCCGTAGCCATTAGTTAAACTTAATAGCCCTGAACTGATCACATTCGCTAGGCCGCTGATTTGCATGGCATCGGCCAATGTCAAAGCGCTGCCGACTACGATGATGATCTCAAACGGAATACGGCGTCGGACATACTGAACAGTGAGTACCCCACTCAATACGTAAGTGCCTAGCAACAACAGTAACCCTTTTAGCAGTGGTAACATGCCAACAGCTGACAACCCAATAACAGCGAAAAAACCACCTAACACCCAATTGGATTGAGATTTGGATAGCGTTTGTTGTTCGTTATTCAATATGTCTGAATTAAGCAATACAAAGTTGCGCTTAAGGTTATTACGATGTTTAAAGTCATTACCTACCGCAAGCAGCAACATATCCCCTGCTCGTAACTTAATACCACCTAACCCACCGGATAGTTGTTGGTCGCCACGGCGAATACCAAGTACAGAGGCATCAAACAAAGAGCGAAAATGGACTTGTTTAAGGTCTTTACCAACAACCACAGAATCAGGCAAGACTACGACTTCACACGTTTTTTCTGCGTCTAGGTTGTCGTCATCCTTTACACCATGCACTTCGATACCGGTGTGCTGCTGTAACTGATTAAGGCTAGCCAAATCCCCACTGAACAACAAGGTATCGTTGAGTTGTAAAACCTCACTCGGCCCAACAGAAGTAATCACTCTCCCATCGCGTACTACCTCAGTAAGAAACAGAGATTCCAGGTTACGCAAATCAGCATCTGCAATACTTTTTCCCACGAGCAAGGGTGAAGTAACTTTAGCTTCAATAAAATAGTGATGACCTTGTACCTCCTCGCTCACTTGATAACGAGGCAGCAATTTAATGCAAACAAACATACACAACAAACAAGCCAATAGCACCACAATAGCAATAGGCGTCGAAGCAAACATGGCTAATGGCTGCAAACCAAACTGCTCAGCAAAGCTAGAAACAATCAAGTTAGTAGAGGTACCCACCAAGGTCAGCGTACCCCCCAAAATCGAAGCATAAGAAAGCGGCAATAAATAACGCGATGCTTGCTTTGGTAGTTGGCTTTTAATGCAGCTCATCAGCGTAGCGACGACCGCAGTGTTATTAGCAAAACCAGAAGCAAAGCTCGTCACTACAATTAGACGCAAGTAGTTGGCAATGAAAGAACCGTTGAATAAACACTTGCCCAACTGTTTGACATAAAAAGTCTTCTCCACCGCAAAGCTACAAATGATCAGTAGCATCAAGGTAATCAGTGACGAGTTGGCAAAGCTTTGTAGATAGACTTGTTGTTCGACAACTCCTGACACAAACAGAATTGCACCGACTGCTGCGAATGCTAAAAGCGGACGAACGTGGGACACAACCAGAGCCACTAACAGCGCAATCAATAATCCAGCAGTGAGTATTTGAGATTCAATCATAAATGTACGGCTATCAGCTATCAGCTATCAGCTATCAGCTATCAGCTATTTTCCTAAAGATATTAAGCGTATTGAAGCCCAAGCGTTTCTTCACCATCCAAACTGCTAATAAGTTTTGGGTAGCAACAGAAATGGCAGTGGCATAAGCTGCTCCCATCAACCCAAACTGACTGGTTAAACCAAATGCTAAAACGATAGCTAAAGGACCTGAGAACAGAACAACGTTACGCATGTCTTTTTCGTGGCCTGTCATATTAAGCAAATAACCGACAGAGCCAGTAATCACATTAATAAACTGTCCCACAGCTAATATCTGCAATAACGGAGCTGCAACTTTATACTCCTCGCCAAACAAACCCATCAAAAACTCAGGGAGGAAGATCATAAAAGTGAGCACAGGAACGGCCAAAGCAATCATCAAACGACTTGATACAATAGAGAGCTTATTCACTTCTATTTGATTACCTTTCGCAAACGCTTGGGCAAACTTTGGCGCTACTACTAAGTTAACCGCAATCAACACAAAGCTAGCTAGTGTTGCTGTTCGCTGAGCAGAAGCGAAGAAAGCTAAATCAGAGCTAGTAAGGTATTTTGCGGTAGCAAACTGTCCCGCCCACATCGCACATTGCCCCATCAACATAACGACAAATAGTGATGACAAGCTGGATTTTAGCTCTGGATAAAACTTTGCTTTGATATCAAAACTAGTGCCTTTGGTTCTAAACCAAAGTACCGCACCGAACAGCATTGCAGAGCCTACGCAAACAAAGTAAATACAGTAGAGTGAAAACCCCGTTTGATTAAGGCCAATAAATACAAATGCACCGAGTACAATGATAAATGAAAGCTGAGCAATCACATTTTGCACCGTACTGGCCCAAATTGCTTCCTGCTTACCTTGTAACATAGCAGATAACATCTGTAACAATGCCAAAAAGAACATACAGACTGCAATTAATGGCAATAAGCCTGCAATCTCAACCATACCCAATAAGTTAGCAATTTGATCAGGCACGATTGAACAAACTACCAGTAGCAACACAGCCAAAATGAAGACAGTTCTGAACAAGACCGATACTGTTTGGTTGATACGCTTCCACGAAATACCAAAATCAGCACCAATTACTTTTAACAAGGCATTCGGTGAGCCTAATGCAAATATACCACCACCAAGTTGCGTCAATGCTAAGGCAAAAAAGAACACCCCTGCACTTGCTACATCTGTGGTATTGGCAACAACAAGACTCATTAAAAAACCAGCACCTGCACCGAAACCTCTTACAACAAAGACTTGGAAAGACTTGATAAGAATCGACATAGTTACATCTCTGAGAACTTCAAAGCGTGGTTATCTTTGTTAGATAATTGAGGTCGCTCAGTCAATGGCCACTTGATAGCTAAATCATTATCATCCCATTTTATTGAGATCTCAGCTCGTGGGTTATAAAAATCTGTGCATTTGTATACAAACTCCGCTTCGTTACTCGTTACATAGAACCCATGAGCAAATCCCTCAGGGATCCAAAGTTGGCGTTTGTTCTCTGCAGATAAATATTCACCTACCCATTGCCTGTACGTTGGCGAACCTTTGCGAATATCCACAGCCACATCAAATACTTCGCCAGATACCACCCGAACTAGCTTTCCTTGAGTGTTTTCAGTCTGGTAATGCAGCCCACGTAATATTCCTTTCTTTGATTTTGAGTGATTATCTTGCACAAATGTAGTCGGCTTTCCTGTAACTAGTTCTTCAAATTGCTTTTGATTCCACGTTTCCATGAAAAAGCCGCGATCATTACCAAATACCGTTGGTTCAATAATTTTTACATCAGGAATTGCTGTATTAATTACTTTCATGCTCAGCCTTTATAGGAAGATAAATCAGATATAGCTTTTTTCCAATCACTAGCTTGGATATTAAAGTTTGTTTTAACTTTCATTAGGTCTAACTTTGAGTTAGCTGGTCGCTTAGCTGGTGTTGGGTATTGCTTGGTTACAATTGATGTCAGCTCAGGGGATTTTGTCAAAACCCCCTGTTCTACGGCATTAGTGAAAATACAATCTGCGAATTGAAACCAACTCACATAAGGCATTCCAGAATAATGATAAACCCCATACTCAACGTTCTCGCCCGAAGCGACTGAGTCCATCATTTTAATCAAAGTGTTAGCAATGTCTCCGGCATAAGTCGGGCCGCCAAACTGATCTCGAACAATACTCAGAGCATCTCGATCTTTTGCTAGTTTCAGCATCTTCTTAACAAAGTTATTACCATGCTCACCAAACACCCAAGCAGTTCTCAAGACGATATGCTTTTCAGTAGCTTTAGAGACCGCAATTTCACCAGCAAGCTTACTGGCCCCATAAACCCCTTGAGGATTGGTTGGTTCAGTCTCTAGGTAAAAACCCTCTTTATTCCCTTTAAAGACGTAATCGGTCGATATATGTAAAATTACAGCATCTACATCCTTCGCCGCCTGAGCTAGATATTTAGGTCCTTTCTCGTAGATGTCATAAGCTGAATTCACTTCACTTTCTGCCTTGTCAACAGCAGTGTAAACGGCAGCATTGATGATAGAGTTTGGCCTAAAATCGTGGACTAGATTTTCGACTTCTAGCTGATTGGAAATATCAAGTTCGCTTTTATCTAACGCAAATAGTTCAACATCGCTTCGGCTTGATAACTGTTTGACCAAACAGCTGCCTACTGCCCATTAGCACCGGTAATGAGAACTCTCATCATGTTTGATGGCTTCATCTTTACACGACCTCTTGAATTAGGCGCTGCAAGTATTTACCGTACTCATTCTTAAGCATCGGCTTAGCTATTTCTATTACTTGGTCATTACTCAACCAACCATTACGCCATGCGATTTCTTCGAGGCAGGCAACTTTCATCCCTTGAACATTTTCTATAGTTTGTACAAAGGAGGATGCTTCATGAAGGCTCTCGTGGGTTCCTGTATCTAACCAAGCGAAGCCACGGCCTAGCAACTCAACATTGAGAGCACCATTATTTAGGTACATCTCATTAAGAGTCGTAATCTCAAGTTCACCACGCTCTGATGGTTTTACCTCTTTAGCCAAATCGACGACTTTGTTGTCGTAGAAATACAATCCAGTAACAGCGTAATTAGATTTGGGATTGGCTGGTTTTTCTTCAATGGACACCGCTTTCATTTCATCGTTAAACTCAACGACACCAAATCTTTCAGGGTCTTTAACTTGATAACCAAATACGGTCGATATACCTTGCTCGGTTAAAGATCTTGCGTGTTTTAATTGTTCACCAAAAGACTGCCCATAATAGATATTGTCACCAAGCACCAAGCATACAGAGTCATCACCTATAAACTCTTCGCCAATGATAAATGCCTGCGCAAGGCCATCAGGGCTTGGTTGTACTGCATAATCAAGATTAATACCAAAATCGGAGCCGTCACCCAAAAGACGTTTGAAACCGGCATTGTCTTCGGGAGTCGTTATGATCAAAATATCTTTAATACCCGCAAGCATCAGCGTAGAAATAGGATAAAAAACCATTGGCTTATCATAAATTGGCATCAACTGTTTAGATGCGCCACGAGTCAATGGGTAGAGTCGTGTTCCAGACCCACCAGCTAATACAATACCTTTCATTACTTAGCTCCCTCTGTAGGAGTGCCCAAACGTTCGCCAGCGTAAGAGCCATTTAAAACACGGCTCCACCACTCTTTATTTTCTAAGTACCATTCCACAGTTTTTCGAAGTCCGGTTTCGAACGTTCCCTCTGGTTTCCAACCCAGCTCTCGCTCGATCTTTGATGCATCAATGGCATATCGAACATCGTGTCCAGGCCGATCAGTCACGTAAGTTATTAAGTCAGAATATTGAGTAACACCTTCCGGCTTATTAGGAGCTAGCTCTTCTAAAAGTTCGCAAATCGTCTTAACAACCTCGATATTAGCCTTTTCGTTATGACCACCAATATTGTAAGTCTCGCCTACTTCACCTTCAGTCACGACCTTGTATAAAGCTTGAGCATGGTCTTCTACGAATAACCAATCTCTTACCTGCATACCATTTCCATAAACTGGTAATTGCTTACCCTTGATTGCATTTAAGATCATCAATGGAATAAGCTTTTCTGGAAAATGATAAGGACCGTAGTTGTTAGAACAGTTAGTCACAATAGTTGGTAGGTCGTAGGTTCTTAACCATGCGCGTACCAAATGATCTGATGAAGCCTTTGACGCTGAATAAGGACTAGAAGGTTCGTAAGGTGTAGTCTCTGTAAATAGATCATCTGTACCTGCAAGATCACCATAAACTTCATCTGTAGAGATATGGTGGAAGCGAAAAGCTTTTTTTGACTCACCAGATAGCTTATTCCAATAAGAGCGCGTTGCTTCTAGGAGTGTGTAAGTACCCACAATGTTAGTTTCGATAAATGCTGCTGGTCCGTCGATAGAGCGGTCAACGTGAGACTGAGCAGCAAGATGCATAACTGCATCAGGCTGGTACTGCTCAAACAGTCGATCGAGTGCAACACGATCACAAATATCTACTTGCTCGAAAGTGTAGCGGTTACTAACGCTCACAGATAATAAGGACTCTAAATTGCCAGCATATGTTAACTTGTCTACGTTAATGACCGTATCATTAGTATTTTCAATAATATGGCGAACAACAGCAGACCCGATAAAACCTGCACCACCTGTAATTAATACTTTCATAACTTTCTACTTTGCATATTTGGTTAACAGCTCTTCATACTGAGCTAAAATTTCATTCCATTGAAAGCGTTGTCTAAATTGGTTAGTAGCATTATTTTTCCTAATACCCACCACTTCATCATCATGATATTCAGCACTAAAAAACTCACTCAGCGACTTAACACTTTCAAAGTAATGAGCCGCATCTTTCGCAACCCAGCGATTAAACTTGTTATCGTGTGCAATTACAGCACAACCGGCACCTAACGCCTCGACTAGAGATGGGTTTGTTCCGCCTACTTGGTGACCATGAATATAGTAACGGGCATAGAACCTTAGCGCTGCGACACGATCTGCTTCATATACACCGCCAGGAAAAATAACTTCAGAACTAGCACAACTCTTTATTAGTACGTGATACGCATTATGCTTAGAGAAATTACCCAGTACAACTAGTTTTTGACCTCTACGTTTTTCAGAAAAAGCTTGTACTATCTCTAAAATAGAATTTTCCGGCTCAGGTCTTGCTATAACTATTGAATAATTCTTGTTTTGCAGGCCAAATTCAGCAAGGACAGACTCATCCGCTACATTTATCTCTGGTCCTCCATATGGGATCATTGTTATCTTTTGGTCTGAAACTCTAGTAGCCAAATGTTCTTTAATACGTGGGTGATCAGCCACTAAGTGATTACCAAACCAGCAACCGAATCTTTCGTTCAACCAAAACCAAGCTTTAGCTACCTTACCCCACTTTTGTCGCTTCCATTCAATCCCATCCATATTGATAACATTAGTCTTACGAAAAAGGCGATGTAGGATGTTGAAACAGGCAGTGTTATACCCAAGAGTCAAGAAAATACCATTGTGCCTCAACGAGTGAATGATCGAACGAAAATCAAAAATCACTGTACCTAACGCACCCTCATTCTTGGTTGGGATATGTATACGTTTAATTCCGTTCCACTCTGTTTTGTATATATCACCAGAACCAGATTCTTGGCAATAGACAGTGACATCCCAGTTACGCTTGTTAAGATACATACAAAGATGCTCAGTAAACGTTTCAAAACCACCATGTTTAGC
>NZ_JACSOF010000143.1:0-17385 GCF_014349205.1 Photobacterium sp. BZF1 | reverse complement strand
AGCTGCCGGCCGGCAGCTTTATCGAGTCATAATGATGAAGGCACTAATACTTAGTATAAGTGCTGGGCTGCCAGTTCAGTCTGAGTTAGCCAAACGGGCTTGGTACTGGTTTTCAGCCATACCCTGTGCAGGTAACTATATAGCCGTGAGCGTGTTTCCATTGCAGTGAACATCATGACAGGAAAGGTCACCACACCGACAGTGACAACAAACGTACGGCGAACAAAAATACGCAATGGTGAATAGCGAGTATACATAACGCCTCCTTGGCCAAGCAGAACAACATACTGGTCTTATTGTTCTAATCTATTGAATTAACCTAGAGTCAACACTCTAAAACAGGCTATTTCATAGTCAATATCATTATAAAAAGAAGGGTTTTATAGCGAAATGTCTATTCTTTACAATAACACTACGGCTGGCGATCATACTGATAACAGCATCGCCGCTGTACTTGCCCTTCCACCACTTTTGGGTGGTCATCCTTTTATTGCTGATAAGCGTTGGCTGGATGAATTTGCCAGTAACGCCACCATTCCACAAGGTATCGAATACCAAGGCGGACGCCGATTGGGCTTTTACTACCAATGGCTTTGGCAGCAGCTGATTCTTCATCATCCATGCTACGAGCTACTTGCCGAAGAAATCCAATTGAGTGTCGACAAACGCACGCTCGGCGCGGTCGATTTCCTGGTAAAAGATTTGCGGACAAACTTGGTGGAACACTGGGAAGTCGCCATCAAGTTTTACCTTGCATTTGAAGACAGTTGGCCCGGCCCCAACGCCCGTGACAACTTAGATATGAAGGCTAACAAGATGCTCGGCCACCAGCTGATGCTGTCTGAACATCCCGCCTTTATTGATAGCTACCAGCCTCTATATGGCAAGATAGACAAGCGCCGGCTTATCATGCAAGGGCGAGTATTTTATCCCGCGTTTGCCGATTATACCGGCTCGGGGATCCAACTTGCAGCAGAGGCATCCCAAGGACTGTGGTGCTACTCCGAGCAAGCGGCAAAACTAAACTTGAGGGCCATCGCCAAGCCAGAATGGATTGCCCCACCCCGCTTCAGCCAGCTTGCCGAAGAGCCTGTCCTGACAACAGTTAGCAACCCTACAATGGCTATCGCCCCCGATGACAAAATATGGTTTGTGATGCCCGAACACTGGCCACACTCGTCAATGAAAAAATAGCCCATAGCCCATAGCCCATAGCCCATAGCCCATAGCCCATAGCCCATAGCCCATAATACAGACATAAAAAAACGCCCGCTCAGTTGAGCGGGCGTTTTCACAATCAATCTAGAGAGATTACAGGCCAGCGTCGGCAAATACCTTGCTGACAATTTCCTGTGCTTCTTTCTCAATCAAAGCCAAGTGCTCTTTGCCCTTGAAGCTCTCGCAGTAGATTTTGTAGATATCTTCCGTGCCCGATGGACGCGCAGCAAACCAACCGTTTTCAGTGGTCACTTTCAGGCCACCGATAGCCGCACCGTTGCCCGGCGCGTGGGTCAGGCGTGCAGTGATCGCATCACCAGCTAGCGTTTCGGCAGCAACCATCTCTGGAGATAGCTTGCTAAGTACCGCTTTCTGCTCACCGTTAGCAACAGCCTGAAGGCGGTTGTACTCTGAAGCACCGTGTTTAGCGGCCAACTCTTCGTAGTACTGCTGCGGGTTCTTACCGGTTACTGCTGTGATTTCAGCAGCTACCAGGCAAAGCAGGATACCGTCTTTGTCAGTCGACCAAGGCGTACCGTCCATACGTAGGAAAGAAGCGCCTGCACTTTCTTCGCCGCCGAAGCCAAGCTCACCGCTGTAAAGACCATCAACGAACCACTTGAAGCCAACTGGTACTTCACACAGTTCACGGCCAAGATCAGCAACCACACGGTCAATCAAGGCGCTTGATACCAAGGTCTTACCCACAGCAACTTCCTGTGCCCAATCTGGACGGTGACGGTATAGGTAGTCAATACATACCGCCAGGAAGTGGTTAGGGTTCATCAAACCAGCAGGAGTTACGATACCGTGGCGGTCGTAATCTGGGTCGTTACCGAAAGCCAAGTCGTACTTGTCTTTGTGCGCCAACAAACCTGCCATCGCGTAAGGCGATGAACAGTCCATGCGAACCACGCCGTCTTTGTCTAGTGACATAAAACGGAAAGACGGGTCGATAGACTCATCAACCAATGTCAGATCCAAGCCGTAGTGGGCTGCGATCTGGCGCCAGTATTCGATACCTGAACCACCTAGCGGATCAACACCGATTTTCAGGTTCGCTTTTTGGATAGCAGCCATATCGATGACATTAACTAGATCATCAACATAAGGTGCAACCAAATCACGCTCTTCCACCAAATCACTGGCAAAAGCGTCTTCAATTGATACACGCTTAACATCAACCAAACCAGCAGCAATGATCTCATTGGCACGGGTTTCGATAGCTGTTGTCAGTGCACCTTCTGCCGGACCACCGTGGACAGGGTTATATTTGATACCGCCGTCTTGAGGTGGGTTATGAGATGGTGTGATAACAATACCGTCAGCTTTAGCATCATGTGCTTTGTTGTGGCACAAAATCGCATGCGATACACCTGGGGTTGGGGTATAGCCGCGACCTTGCTGGATCACTACCTGTACGCCGTTCGCAACCAAGACTTCTAACGTCGAGGTAAATGCTGGCTCTGACAATGCATGGGTATCTTTACCCAAGAATAATGGACCTGTTACGCCATTGGCCGCTCGAACTTCAGCAACCGCTTGAGCGATTGCCCAGATATGGTGCTGGTTGAAAGTCCCTTTGTCGGCAGTTCCGCGGTGACCAGAGGTACCGAATGCTACCTTCTGCTGCGGATTTTGAGCACTAGGCTCAATCAGGAAATAATTCGCCACCAACGCGGGAATATTGTGCATATCTTCTTGCAGGGCGCGCTGCCCCGCACGAGGATGAATAGCCATTAACGTATCCTTGTAAAAATTAAATTGGCATATTGCCGTTAAATTTCACCGCAAACTTTTTCAATGATATCGCCACCGAAGCTCATCTTGACCATCAGTTGCTCTACCATCTGACGTTTACGATCAGTATTCGTGTTCGTGATCACCCAGAAAGGTGTATCCGGAATTTGCTTAGGCTTGGTAGTTTTACCACTAGCCAGCAGTTTCTCTTCGGTATCGGCGAAGTAAATACGGGTACGCCCTTTAATAGCAGCCGCTTCAGAGAAACCTTGAGGATCAATACGATAAAGCGAGGTCAATACCAGCATAAATCGGCCAATTGCTTTTTCCTGCACCGCAAATTCGTCAGAAATCAGCAAAGAACGCATCTCTTTGACACGATCGGTATTTGGTACCACGTTGCCAGCATCTTTGCTCACCACTACGCCTTTCGGACGTACCGGCATAACCACCTCTTGTTGCAAGGTCGCTACAGATTGATCAGGCATCATCAGCAAGCGGCGTAGGATATCCGAAGCACTTTCACCAATGTGCTGGGTTTGGCTTGCGATATAACGATATAGCTCTTCGTCTACCTCAATAGTCTTCATCGTAGTGTTCATTATCGTTCCGTTTAAAAATCACCGAGGGATTATAACGTGATCCGAGGTTATACTCTACGGTAAAGCGTTAACTACAAGAGAAAATAGTCAGTGAATCTTCATTACCAAGTCGATGGCCAAGGCGATGTGATCGTCTTGATCCACGGCCTCTTCGGCAGTGCCGACAACCTCGGCCTGATGGCCAGATCATTGAAAGATAAATATAAAGTGATCAGCGTTGATCTACGCAACCATGGCCGCTCACCACACAGTGATCAATTTACCTACCGCGAAATGGCACAGGATGTCCTTGCCGTGATCGACCAGCTCGACATCGAACGCTTCTCGCTGATTGGTCATTCTATGGGCGGCAAGGTGGCAATGGCAGCAACCGAACTCGCAGCTTCCCGTATCAACCACCTTTTGGTGCTGGACATGGCCCCGGTCCACTACCATGTCCACCGTCATGAAAACGTGTTCAACGGCCTGCGTGAAGTCTCCCGCCATACTGTCAGCAAACGCAGTGAAGCCGAGCCGTTGCTGGCCAAACATGTCATCGAGCCTGGTGTACGTCAGTTCATGCTAAAATCCTTCGCCCGCCAAGAAAACGGCCTATTCGGCTGGCGCTTCAATGTCGAAGGCCTGATCGCCAACTATGCCACGATCATGGGTTGGCAAGACATCACACCGTTTAGCGGCAAAACCTTGTTCATCAAGGGGCAAAATTCTGAGTACATCTTGCCAGAACACCGAACTGCGATCGGTAACCAGTTCCCCAATGCCAAAGCACACCTGGTGGCGAATACGGGCCATTGGCTGCATGCTGAAAAACCGGAAACGGTCAACCGCATCATTTTGAACTTCTTGCAAGCCGCTTAGCGTTAACAGGCGGGCCTTGTCTATGATATAGTGCGCGCCTAGCTCAAAAATGACGATAATGTGGAAAGGAGACACAAATGTTGTATGAGCACATGGATTTGCTTGAATCTATTGGGCTGGATTTGCTCTTTGCCGCGATATTTTTCTTTATCGGCATGGCCATCAAAGATGTGCTAAAACAAGGCAATGTTCCGCCTTTTGGCCGAAAAATCGTCTGGCTGGTACTTTTCCTTGGTTGTGCCGGTTTTATCACCAAAGGCCTGATCCAAATCAGCTGGGAAGGCGCAGGCATCGGCTAAAACTGAACGAATACTGTTATTGGTTGCCAAAAGCATCAGCGTGCTGACTTTAGATACCGCAACCACTGACTGTCAGGGTATACTCCTGACAAGGCTATTTCTAACGTTGGCAAGTAAGCTAACGGTCAACATTAATTACGGGTAAATTCTACTATGGCAAGTGTAGGACTCTTCTTTGGTAGCGACACTGGTAACACAGAAGCGGTCGCTAAAATGATCCAGAAACAACTGGGCAAAAAGCTAGTTGAAGTCAAAGATATCGCAAAATGCAGCAAAGAAGATATCGATAACTTTGACCTACTGTTGCTAGGTATCCCTACTTGGTACTACGGTGAAGCACAGTGTGACTGGGATGACTTCTTCCCAGAGCTAGAGCAAATTGATTTCTCAACCAAACTAGTCGCTATCTTTGGTTGCGGTGATCAGGAAGACTACGCTGAGTACTTCTGTGACGCAATGGGCACGGTACGTGAAATCGTAGAAGGCCGTGGCGCAACTATCGTTGGTCACTTCTCTACTGAAGGTTTCGAGTTCGAAGCGTCTAAAGCCCTAGTTGACGACAACCACTTTGTTGGCCTATGTGTTGACGAAGATCGCCAACCTGAACTGACTGAACAACGCGTTCAAAACTGGGTTAACCAGATTTACGATGAGATGTGTCTAGCTGAGCTTGCAGACTAATCCATTCGTTGATTCAAAAAAACCGGGCTCAGCCCGGTTTTTTTCCATCCAATTATTTATCCAGCCACTAAGGTATTGCTTGCCCCTCATCAATCGCTTCTTCTCCATCTTGGTCTTGCACCTCTCGGTACTGCGGTTTTTTTCGTATGTATAAGACGCGCTTCACCTCCGAGACCACATCTCCCTTTGTATTTTTTACCTGCACCAAAAATTCAGGAAAATATTTGTCCCCGTTTGCGGTTGCCTTGAAGATTTGACTAAGGAGATCTTCACTAATCAAAAAGTCAGCGTATAAATCTGTATTGCCTGGCTTGATGAAGTGGATTTCGGCCTGTTTATCCCAAACATAATATTGCTTGCCCAGGATCCCAATTAACATCAGTGCATAAACAGGATCGGTCAGCGAAAAAATGCTACCACCGTATTGAGTACGATTAGCATTTTTATTCCACCATCTTAACTTTAGCTTGATCTGCACTTCGCGAAAATCATCAGAAATGCGAACAATACGTATTCCCGCCCCCCAGAAGGGAGGCCATAGATTCAGGGCAAACTTGACGATTGCCGGGCGGTAAAATCGATACACGGCGATATTTCCTTATAGCTGGTACGATGAGTTCATTCTAACGTGCAAACAAACATTTTAACAACATTTACGCAACACAAAGAAAAGTTAGATATCAGCAAGATTGACCTGTTTTAAGGTTTATTGTTACCTTGTGGTCACTTATAATGAGGGTAGAAGAGAAAGACTACCGTACCATGAGGGTGCGGGTAGCCAATAGGAAACTCCAATGTCAGATAATAATCACGCACTAAAACAAGCTGGCCTGAAAGTAACCCTTCCACGTTTAAAGATTCTGGAAGTGCTACAACAGCCGGATTGCCAGCATATCAGTGCTGAAGACTTGTACAAGAAGCTAATCGATATCGGTGAAGAAATTGGCTTGGCGACTGTATACCGCGTTCTAAACCAATTTGATGATGCCGGCATTGTGACGCGTCACCATTTCGAAGGTGGTAAGTCGGTGTTCGAACTAGCTACACAGCATCACCATGACCACCTAGTTTGCCTAGACTGTGGCAAAGTTATTGAGTTCTCTGATGAAATTATCGAAGAACGTCAAAAAGAAATAGCCGCCAGCTTCAATGTACGTCTTACCAATCACAGCCTTTACCTCTACGGTCACTGTGACAAAGGTAACTGCCAAGAAGACAGCACACTACACGACAAGAAATAATTAAGCCCAAGTAAAAAACAATAAGGCTGGGAGCTCAACACTTGGCCACTCATCCAGCTTAACGTTTGTTGTTGTATACCAATAAAAAAACCAGCCTTCCGGCTGGTTTTTTCATATCAGGCTTGGAGAAGCTTAACGCTCAGTCACCAATTTTCGCCCAAGTGTCACGTAGGCCAACAGTGCGGTTAAAGACCAACTTCTCTTTCGAAGAGTCTTTGCTATCTGCACAGAAGTAACCCATACGCTCGAACTGGAACGCTTTCTCCGCTTCGGCTTCAACCAATGATGGCTCAACCACACCGTTCATCACAGTCAGTGACTCAGGATTGATCACGGAAACGAAATCATCAGCAGCACCAGGGTTTGGTACCGTGAACAGGCGATCGTACAGGCGGATTTCAGCTGGAATACCCTGCTCTGCAGAAACCCAGTGGATCACGCCTTTCACCTTACGGCCATCCGTAGGGTTCTTACCAAGCGTTTCGTTATCGTAAGTACAGAAGATAGTCGTGATGTTACCCTCTTCGTCTTTCTCAACACGCTCAGCCTTGATCACGTAGGCACCACGTAGGCGTACTTCTTTGCCTAGTACCAGACGCTTGTACTTCTTGTTCGCTTCTTCGCGGAAGTCTTCACGCTCGATGTACAGTTCACGGGAGAACGGTACTGGACGGCTGCCCATCTCTGGTTTGTTCGGGTGGTTAGCCACGTCAAGCATTTCAGCATCGCCATCGAAGTTCTCGATCACGACCTTAACCGGATCCAAAACAGCCATTGCACGCGGTGCATTCTCGTTCAGGTCATCACGGATACAAGATTCCAGCGAACTCATCTCGATGGTGTTATCTTGCTTGGTCACACCGATGCGCTTACAGAACTCACGGATTGACGCAGACGTGAAGCCACGGCGACGCAGACCAGAGATAGTCGGCATACGTGGGTCATCCCAACCGCTAACCAAATTCTCAGTCACTAGCTGGTTAAGCTTACGCTTGGACATTACCGTGTATTCCAGGTTCAGGCGGCTGAACTCGTACTGGCGCGGCTGGCAATCAATGGTGATGTTATCCAGTACCCAGTCGTACAGACGGCGGTTATCCATGAACTCAAGCGTACAGATAGAATGCGTAATGCCTTCTAGCGCATCAGAGATACAGTGGGTGAAGTCATACATCGGGTAGATGCACCACTTGTCACCAGTCTGATGGTGAGTTGCGAAGCGTACGCGGTAGATCACTGGATCACGCAATACCATAAATGGTGAAGCCATGTCGATCTTCGCGCGAAGGCTCATCTTGCCTTCTTCGATTTCGCCGCTCTTCATTTTTTCGAACAGCTCAAGGTTCTCTTCTACGCTGCGATCACGGTATGGGCTGTGCTTACCGGCTTCGGTAAGGGTGCCACGGTATTCGCGCATTTGCTCTGGACTTAGCTCATCAACGTACGCTAAGCCTTTATTAATCAATTCAATAGCAAACCCGTACAGCTTATCGAAGTAGTTCGACGAGTAACAAATCTCACCGCTCCACTCAAAGCCCAACCAGTTAACATCGTTCTTAATAGACTCAACGTATTCGATGTCTTCTTTCTCAGGGTTAGTATCATCGAAACGAAGATTACATTGGCCCTGATAGTCCTGAGCAATACCGAAGTTCAAACAAATAGATTTCGCATGGCCGATATGCAGGTAGCCATTCGGCTCCGGCGGGAATCGGGTATGTACGCTTGTATGTTTGCCACTTGCTAAATCCGCATCAATGATCTGGCGGATAAAGTTAGTTGGACGAGCTTCAGATTCACTCATCAATTACACCTCGTGTGCTTACAGGATTTTTAAGTCCCCTATGATCCATAAATATAGGGGCCGACTCAACAAATAGTGTACATTGTTTGTCGATATGAATAAAAAAACCCCGCTACTTAACGGGGCTTCATAAAAATCGGCCTCCAAACGGAGGCCGATAGGTTCGTTAACGATGACTTAGGGCTAAGCCATTAAGGCAGTTTTACCGCTGATAGGTCTTCGTTTGGCGATACTTTCTTCATTTCGCCAGCCACGATTTCAGCTAGTGGGCCAAGGATAACCTGTAGGTTGTTTGAACCTAGCTTAACCACACCCATAGCACCTAGTGCTTTCAGCGTCTTCTCATCAGCAAGGCTGCTGTCTTTCAGAGTTAGACGTAGACGAGTGATACATGCATCGATGTTTTCCAGGTTAGATACACCACCTAGTGCAACGATGTACTGCTTAGCTAGCTCGCCAGTTTCCTGAGAGCCTGTCGCGTCAGAAGCTGTTTCGTCGTCATCTTCACGGCCAGGAGTCTTCAGGTTGAACTTAACGATAACCGTACGGAAGATTGCGTAGTAAAGGCCGAAGAATACTAGACCCTGAACAATCAGCATGTACCAGCTTACTGCTAGTGGGTTACGCGTTGATAGAATCATATCAACTAGACCTGCAGAGAAGCCGAAACCTGCAATCCACTGCATTGAAGCCGCGATGTATACAGAGATACCCGCTAGGAATGCGTGAAGAACGTATAGGCCTGGTGCTAGGAACATGAATGAGAATTCTAGCGGCTCAGTGACACCGGTGAAGAATGATGCGAAACCCGCTGCAATCATGATAGAAGCAACTTTCTCTTTGTTCTTCGCTTTAGCAGTGTGGTAGATAGCTAGAGCTGCACCTGGTAGACCAAACATCATGATTGGGAAGAAACCAGCCTGGTACATACCTGTTACACCTGGAGTCGCTACGCCTTCAGCAATTGACTTCGCGCCGCCTAGGAAGTTAGGGATGTCGTTAATGCCCGCTACATCGAACCAGAATACAGAGTTCAGTGCGTGGTGTAGACCCACTGGGATTAGTAGACGGTTGAAGAATGCGTAGATACCAGCACCTAGCTCACCCATACCTTGGATGCCTTCACCGAATGATACTAGGCCACCGTATACTGTAGGCCACACGTACATCAGTACGAATGCAATGAAGATACCAGCAAAAGAAGTCAAGATAGGTACAAGACGCTTACCAGAGAAGAATGCTAGCGCTTTGTGCAGCTCAACATGTGAGAAGCGGTTGTAGATCTCAGCCGATACGATACCTACTAGGATACCTACGAACTGGTTGTTGATCTTACCGAAGGCCGCTGGTACTGCGCTTGCGTCAATACCTTGAATCTGAGCAACGGCGCCCGGAGAAAGTAGAGTAGTAACAACGAGGAAACCAACGAAACCAGATAGTGCTGCTGCACCGTCCTTGTCTTTTGACATACCGTAAGCAACACCCACTGCAAACAGTACTGACATGTTATCGATGATTGCGGCACCTGCTTTGATCAAGAAGGCAGCAAGTGCACTGTTTGCACCCCAGCCATTTGGATCAATCCAGTAACCAATACCCATTAGAATTGCAGCTGCAGGTAGCGTGGCGACCGGCACCATCAGTGCTTTACCTACTTTTTGAAAATATCCAAGAATGTTCACCCTTAGTTCCCCCTATGGTTTTCTTAGATTCGGTGTTGGATAACTTATTTTAGTTACCCGATTAAGTTACTTGCAGTTTAAGAATTTTATTTCGCCCCGCAAATTAAAACGTCATCATTTGTGATCTCAGTCACCAGTAAGAGCATTTGGCAGGCGATTTTGCTAGCTCGATCATAAAACTTATTTTATCATGCAAAACAAATGCGATATCACGCTATGATTTAACTGTAAATTAATTTTGGAATGAGGTGTCACTGTGAGACTAATCCCACTGAATGAAGCTAAAGATGTAGGTTTGTGGTCAGCTCGCTATATTGCTGATCGTATTAACAAATTTGAGCCAACAGCGGAACGTCCTTTTGTCTTGGGCCTACCAACAGGTGGCACCCCGCTATCAACTTACAAGCGCCTAATTGAGCTTTATCAAGCAGGTGAAGTAAGTTTCAAGCATGTTGTTACCTTCAACATGGACGAATACATCGGTATCCCGGCTGACCACCCTGAGTCATACCGCAGCTTCATGTACAACAACTTTTTCAATCACGTTGATATTCAAGAAGAAAACATCAACCTGCTGAATGGTAATGCAGAAGATGTTGATGCTGAGTGCCAGCGTTATGAAGATAAAATTAAGTCATACGGCAAAATCAACCTATTTATGGGCGGCGTGGGCAACGACGGCCACATCGCATTCAACGAGCCAGCTTCTTCGCTAGCCTCTCGTACCCGTATCAAGACGCTGACTGAAGATACCCGCATCGCGAACTCTCGTTTCTTCGATGGCGATATCAACCAGGTACCTAAATACGCGCTAACCATCGGTGTCGGTACACTACTTGATTCAGCGGAAATCATGATCCTGGTAACAGGCCATAACAAAGCACTTGCCCTGCAAGCCGCGGTTGAAGGTTCAGTGAACCACCTATGGACTGTATCAGCGCTTCAGCTTCACCCTAAATCTCTGATTGTGTGTGATGAGCCATCAACACAAGAGCTGAAAGTGAAGACTGTTAAGTACTTTCAAGAGCTAGAAGCTGAAAACATCAAGCACCTGTAATTAAGGAGTTATTCATGTACGCGCTAACCAACTGCCGTATTTTCACCGGTAGCGATGTGCTGAATAACCACGCCGTCATTATTGACGGCGTGAACATTCACGCTGTCTGCCCTGTTTCAGAACTGCCTACGGATATCGAAATCCGAGATCTTGATGGTGCCAACCTAACCCCTGGCTTCATCGATCTACAACTGAATGGTTGTGGTGGCGTCATGCTCAATGACGAAATCAACGCCGATACCATCCACACCATGCACCGTGCCAACCTGAAATCAGGTTGCACCAGTTTCCTACCAACGCTTATCACCTCTTCAGACGAAGATATGAAAGCGGCCATTGCTGCAGAGCGTGACTACCAGAGTCAATACAACAATCACTCGCTAGGTTTGCACCTTGAAGGTCCTTACCTGAATGTGATGAAAAAAGGTATCCACTCTGTTGACCACATCCGTCGCTCTGACAACGAGATGATTAACACCATCTGCGAAAATGCCGATGTGGTGACCAAAGTGACTTTGGCTCCGGAACAAAACGACCATAGCCACATCGAGCAATTGGTTGAAGCAGGTATCGTGGTATCGGCTGGCCACACCAATGCGACTTATGTTGAAGCCCGTAAAGGCTTTGCCTCAGGGATTACTTTCGCTACCCACCTATTCAATGCGATGACGCCAATTGCCGGTCGCGAACCGGGAATGGTCGGTGCTATCTACGACACACCTGAGGTCTATACCGGTGTGATTGCTGATGGTTTCCATGTCGATTATGCCAACATTCGCATGGCCCACCGCATGAAAGGCGACAAACTTGTTTTGGTCACCGATGCAACTGCACCTGCAGGAGCAGACATTGATCACTTTATTTTTGTCGGCAAGAAAGTATATTACCGTGATGGTAAGTGTGTTGATGAGAATGGCACACTAGGTGGTTCGGCACTAACTATGATCGAAGCGGTCCAAAATAGTGTCGAACATGCAGGTATCGCCCTGGACGAAGCGATTCGTATGGCAACCCTCTACCCTGCTCGCGCAATCGGCGTTGAACAGAAATTGGGCGCCATCAAAAAAGGCATGGTAGCAAACCTCGCTATTTTTGATCGTGACTACTTGGTTCGGGCGACTGTTGTTAACGGCGAATACGAGCAGAATTAACTATGACAGGCGGACAAATTGGTAATGTTGATCTGGTAAAGCAGCTAAATAGTGCAGCTGTTTACCGGCTCATCGACTTGCAAGGCCCTATATCGCGAATTCAGGTAGCTGATGTCAGTCAGCTTGCACCTGCAAGTGTTACTAAAATCACCCGCCAACTGCTGGAGCGCGGCCTGATCAAAGAGGTCGCGCAGCAGGCTTCCACCGGAGGCCGGCGTGCAATTTCGCTGACGACTGAGTCAGCGCCTTTCCACTCGATAGCAATTCGACTTGGTCGAAACTACATCGAGCAAACTATTTACGATCTCAGCGGCAAGCACATTGTCGGTACTGCACATCCTTTCCACTATTCCAACCAGCAAGAGCTTATTGACGGTTTGCTGGAGCATATCCGCAAGTTCATTGCAGACAACCAGAACGTGCTTCGCGAATTGGTTGCCTTTGGTATTACCCTGCCGGGCCTGATTGACCCAGAGAGCGGTGTTGTTGAGTACATGCCGCATATCGATGTCGACAATTTGCCACTGTCAGAAATTATTACCGAGAAATATGGCGTTGCCTGCTTTGTTGGCAATGACATCCGCGGCTTGGCGCTGGCGGAGCATTACTTCGGCTCAAGCAAAGACTGTAAAGACTCTATCCTTGTCAGTGTCCACCACGGTACCGGTGCGGGTATCATCGTCAATGGCCAGGTCTTCCTTGGCTATAACCGCAATGTCGGTGAAATCGGTCATATCCAGATCGACCCGTTGGGCGACAAGTGCCAGTGTGGTAACTTCGGCTGCCTGGAGACCGTAGCAGCTGATCCGGCGATTATCCGCCATGTTCAGGCACTGCTGGATCAAGGCTATCCGAGTTCGCTGCAGGAGCTGGAAGATGTCACTATGCCTGCTATCTGTGAAGCAGCCAACAAAGGTGACGAACTTGCCAGCCAGGCACTGATCAAAGTGGGCAACCAGCTTGGCAAAGCCTTGGCAATGACAATTAACTTGTTCAATCCACAGAAGATTATCGTGGCAGGCAACATTACCCAGGCCAAGGATGTGATCTTCCCGGCTATCCGCCGCTGTGTGGAAACCCAGTCCTTGTCGACCTTCAACAAGGACCTACCGATTGTTGAATCGGAGCTCTACACTCAGCCGACTATCGGCGCATTTTCTATGATCAAGCGTGCGATGCTCAACGGTGTCTTGCTGCAACGGTTGTTGGAAGAGTAACCAACGCCACATTACGAGTGTGAAATAGCTTTCTAAGTTATTCATCCTGTTACAAAATATTAAGGGCAGGCTCCAGACAGGAGACTGCCCTTTGTGTTATATTCCGCCCATCAATAAAGTACCCTCACTGATAGAGGTACCTATCCAGCAGCCAGTCCTCACATTTCATTAATCCACTTTTGGGCCTGGCGAAGAACCATAAAGGAACGTCAGCCTAACATGGAACTTATCTATATCATCGCCGCCTTTCTGGCTGGTTTTATTGCGCTCCGGTGCAAACTGCCCCCTCTGGTGGGCTTTCTCGTTGCAGGCTTTGCACTCAATACCGCAGGCTATGAGTCGACGCCAGTATTATCGACATTGGCCGATCTCGGTGTCACCTTGCTGCTGTTTACCATCGGCCTCAAGCTTGATGTTAAAACCCTGCTCGCCAAAGAGATCTGGGGCGGGGCCACCTTACACAACCTGCTGACCACAGGGGTATTCACCCTTGCCCTGCTGATTTTAAAGCAGCTTGGCATAGGCATGATGGCCGATCTCGATGTTACCCAACTTGCGCTGATGGCATTTGCCCTTTCATTCTCCAGCACCGTATTTGCCATTAAAGCACTGCAGGAAAAAGGCGAGCTCAACGCCACCTACGGTACCCTGGCTATCGGCATCTTGGTCATGCAGGACATCTTTGCGGTGATCTTCCTGACCGTCTCAACCGGTAAGATCCCGGAAATAACTGCCCTTGCGTTATTTGCCCTGCCACTGCTGCGCCCATCGCTGTTCAAGATCCTCGACCGGGCAGGGCACGGCGAGATGCTGGTGCTTTATGGCGTTTTCCTTGCGCTGGTCGCCGGCGCTGGCTTGTTTGAATTCGTTGGCATGAAAGGTGATCTCGGGGCACTGATCATGGGTATGATGCTTGCGGCGCATCCCAAGTCATCTGAGATGTCAAAATCACTGTTCAATTTCAAAGAGCTACTGTTAGTCTGCTTCTTCCTCAATATTGGTTTGGCAGAGCAACCGACGCTCGACGGCCTGCTGATGGCCTTGCTGCTGATGGTAATGTTGCCGCTCAAGGGGATCCTTTACTACGTTATCTTCAACCTATTCCGCTACCGGGTCCGTACTTCGCTGCTCGGCACCCTGACCCTGTTCAACTACAGTGAATTCGGCCTGATTGTCGGCGGCCTTGCCTATAAGATGGGCATGCTGCCTGGTAGCTTCCTGGTTGCCATTGCCATTGCGGTATCGCTTTCCTTCCTAGTTGCCGCACCGCTCAACAGTTTGGGGCACAAGCTGTACAAAGACGCATCCAAATGGCTCAAAGAGTTCGAGCCAGAGAAGCTCAATGCCAGTGACAAGTTGATTGACTTGGGCGACAAGCAAGTCCTTATCCTAGGTATGGGGCGTATCGGCAGCGGGGCCTACGACGAGTTGGTAGAAACCTATGGCAATAACATCATTGGTGTCGAAGCCCGTGAAGACTCTGTAGAGCTACACAGGGAGCAAGGGCGCCATGTTATCCATGGTGATGCGACTGACCCGGATTTCTGGGCGCGGGTGATTTCCAAGCAGAATATCAAGCTGATCCTACTGGCAATGCCACACAGCCAGGCCAATAGTTTTGCCCTCGAGCAAATCCGCGAACGGAACTATCAGGGCCAAATTGCCGCCATTGCCAAATACGGAGATGAAGAAGAAGAGCTGAAAGCGCTGGGGGTCGATGCTGCCTTCAATATCTACCATGAGGCCGGTAGTGGCTTTGCCCGCCATGTGTGCGAACATTTGACGCCACAAATTAAGTCCAACTAATTTCCTCTCCTTCTATATCAAACGGCAGCTTCGGCTGCCGTTTGTTTTTATGCGCAAAATATCGCCCACCTTTAACTTTTATTCGGTTAATCTCATTTATTTTAAATAATATTCAGTAAGAGCTCTTTTTGTTTATTGATTTGAAATTGATGGTTGCAATTTATTATCGAATACGCAATTTTAACAATTAACGAAAGGACAGCACTGACGTGGCCGAGATCTGCCTAGCACATAACAAAGTGCTAACGCATAGAAGAAACAAACCAACACAACAGGTTATCTTCACCGCCACGCTGATTCCGACAATTTTCATGGATAGCAACATTAGTTAAATTTGGGGTAGGAAGTATGTGTTCAGTATTTGGGATCCTAGACATCAAAAGTGATGCAGCCGCATTGCGTCACACTGCATTGGAAATGTCTAAAAAAATGCGCCACCGCGGCCCAGACTGGTCTGGTATTTATTCATCAGAGAAAGCCATTCTGGTTCACGAGCGTCTGGCAATCGTCGACCTGAACAGCGGTGAGCAGCCTCTGTACAATGCAGACAAAACACATGCCCTTGCTGTAAACGGCGAGATCTACAACCACAAAGAACTACGCGCTGAATTCGCACCGGATTACCCATTCCAGACAGAATCTGATTGTGAAATTATTCTGGCGCTATACAAAGAGAAAGGCCCAGAGCTGCTTGATTACCTGAACGGTATTTTCGGCTTTATTCTTTACGATGAGCAGGAAGATGCCTACCTAATTGGCCGCGACCATATCGGTATCATCCCGCTTTACCATGGCTACGATGAGCATGGTAACTACTACGTTGCTTCAGAAATGAAGTCACTAGTGCCAGTGTGTAAGACAATCAGCGAATTCCCTCCTGGCCACTTCCTATGGAGCAAGGCTGGCGAACCAACCCGCTACTACAAGCGCGATTGGATGGAGTTTGATGCTGTTGCTGAAGCCAAAACAGACAAAGTCGCCCTAACCGATGCACTGGAAGGCGCGGTTAAACGCCAACTGATGACAGACGTGCCTTATGGTGTGCTTCTTTCTGGTGGTTTGGACTCATCTGTGATCTCAGCGATCACCAAGAAGTTTGCTGCCCGCCGTATCGAAGACAACGAAGAGTCTGATGCATGGTGGCCAACCCTGCACTCCTTTGCCATCGGTTTGGAAGGTGCACCGGATCTAAAAGCGGCCAAAGAGGTTGCTGACAGTATCGGTACCGTTCACCACGAACTGACTTACACCATTCAGGAAGGTCTGGATGCCATCCGTGATGTGATTTACCACATCGAGACCTACGATGTGACAACTATCCGTGCATCAACACCTATGTACCTGATGGCGCGTAAAATCCGCGCTATGGGCATTAAGATGGTACTATCAGGCGAAGGTGCCGATGAAGTCTTCGGCGGCTACCTGTACTTCCACAAAGCGCCAAACGCCAAAGAATTCCACGAAGAGACCGTCCGTAAGCTATTGGCTCTGAACATGTTTGACTGTGCTCGTGCCAACAAGTCTATGGCAGCATGGGGGATCGAGGCTCGCGTACCATTCCTAGACAAAGAGTTCTTGGAAGTCGCTATGCGCCTGAACCCTGAAGACAAGATGTGTGGCAACGGCAAGATGGAGAAGCATATTGTCCGTGAGTGCTTCGGCCACTACCTGCCTGAGTCTGTGGCATGGCGCCAGAAAGAGCAGTTCTCGGATGGTGTAGGCTACAGCTGGATTGATACCTTGAAAGAAGTAGCAGAAGCCAAAGTGTCAGACCAGCAGCTTGAAACGGCGAAATTCCGCTTCCCATACAACACGCCAACGACCAAAGAAGGTTACGCCTACCGTGAGATCTTCGAAGAGTTGTTCCCGTTGGAAGATGCGGCGAAATGTGTTCCGGGCGGCCCGTCTATCGCATGTTCAAGTGCCAAGGCAATTGAGTGGGACGAGAGCTTCAAGAACAGCGCTGATCCATCAGGCCGTGCAGTCGCTGCCGTACACAACGAAGCCTACGATGCAAAAACCCAAGCTT
>NZ_JACSOF010000142.1:0-17409 GCF_014349205.1 Photobacterium sp. BZF1 | reverse complement strand
GGTGATATCACCGCCATGAGTGCGTTGGGTGAAGGTGCAAGCTTTAGTTTTACCCTGCCGGCCAAACGCCTCGCCCTGCAACCCCTGTTATCACTCGATTTGCGCTGTGCGCTTATTGGCATCGAAAAGCATGACAGGACACTGCTTGATAGTTACCTAAAATACTGGCACTGCCAAGTAGAAGCCCTTGATGACAAAAACCTTTCATCTCATGTCATCCAAGAGATACTTGCAAAGCAGTATGATGTCATCTTCCTGCCTCAACGTTGGCAGGCAGATATAGAGTCCGATAGCAAAATGCTAAGCGCTATGGCAAGGTTCATCTTTTTGGCTGATAGCCCCCTACTATCTGCAGAGCCATGCTTACAGGGCTGGAGTATCGGTCGTTGCCCGCTGGTTCCTCAGCAAATACTGCACGCTCTTGCCAATACCCCAACACCAGTCACGCTCCAACCTGTACAGGCACAGCCAATAGCAGGTAGCAACATGGATAGGGAAACAGCCATCGCCCAAAACCGCTTGCTTCTGGTTGCCGAGGATCACCCTATCAACCAGCAAATCATCAAGCAGCAATTACAACAGCTCGGCTTTTTTCCTGATATTGTCGGGAACGGTTTGCAGGCGTTAGAGGCACTTCAAACCGCTCCCTATGCCTTGTTACTCACAGACTGTCACATGCCAGAGCTAGATGGTTATGGGCTGGTGAAAGCAATACGGAAAAAACAAAATGAGTCTAATACAGGGGAAGCACGTTATTACCAACTCCCCATCATTGCGTTGACAGCCAACACGGCAGGCGATGCCAAAACCCATATTGAACACTATGGTTTTGATGATTACCTGAACAAACCCGTCACTATGCAAATGCTTTCTTATAAACTAAACTTTTGGATAGGAGAGAATTCGCGGGATAAAGCCGATAATAGTCAGCCTTTACTCAACACTACCGACGCTGAACGACAGGTCCAGCCAACAGGGCAACCACAAGGGCCACTGGATATCAGCAAAATCACAGCAATGTTTGGCAATTTAGACACAGGCATACACTTCATTAGAGAGTATATAACTAGCTGCCTAGATGACTTGGAAACGCTTGCTCTTGCTATCGGCAACCGTGACAGCGATACAGCCCGGTTGGTCAGCCACAGAATGAAGGGGGCAGCACGAATGATGGAATACAGTGCAATGGCCGATCACTGCGAAACCATTGAAAAGCTGGCAACAACGGATAAAGTCGTACCCTCATCGCTACAGCCAGTGTACACAATGATCGATGATTTAAAACGTCAGGTAAAACAATTCTAATGAACATACTACTCGTTGAAGATCACCCTTTTCAGCAACAGGTTTTGCGTAACCAACTTGAACGTGCCGCAACTGACAGTTGTGTCAGTGTTGCCTCAACGGGAAAGGAAGCCTTGGCGCAAATCAACATCACGCTGCCTGATGTGCTGGTGTGTGACTTAAACATGCCGGAGATGGACGGTATCACTTTCTTGAGCCATCTGGCCAAGTTGTCATTCAATGGCGCCATCATCATTTCCAGTGCAGCCAGCCCAGACGTGATTAAATCTGTCAGCCAGATGTGTAAAAGCTACCAGCTGAAGGTCATTGGGTGCCTTGAAAAGCCAGCCCGGCATGAACATATTCAATCCTTACTAGGGCAAGCCGAACAGTACTTGTCCACCCCGCAGCCGGAACAAGCCTCCCATTCAGCCCATGTGCTTTCTGAACAAGTGTTAAACATGGCTTTCGAACATCAATGGCTGGTGCCCTATTACCAGCCAATTGTTGATATCCGTACCGGTGAGTGGTGTGGTAACGAAGCCCTGATCCGGCTTGTTCATCCCGATATGGGCCTGCTACCACCAGCCCGGTTCCTATCTGTCATTGAAGATATGGGCAGGGAACATGAATTGGCAATGATGACGATCCACCATGTTGTCTCAAACTTGCCGGCCTTTTCAGGGCGACGGGTTGCGGTCAATATCACTCCCCATACCCTGATCAGCGAAGGCTTCGTCGACCAAGTTATCGCCCTGCAGCAACCTTTTCCGACCATCAGCCAAACGCTGTCATTCGAGATAACCGAATCAGACGCTATTGAGCATACCGGGCCAAGCCTAGAAGCCGCAGCCAGGCTTGGGATGTACGGTTTCAAACTGTCCATTGATGACTTTGGAACAGGTTATTCTTCATTGAAACAGCTTGAACAATTGCCTTTCGAGTCCCTGAAACTGGATATGAGCTTTATTCAGGCCTTACCCAAAAGTAAAACCGCAGCCGCCATTCTCGAAGCCAGCCTATTGCTCGCCAACCGTTTGTCACTGAGCACCATTGCCGAAGGGATAGAATGTACCTATCAATGGCAGGCCCTACGCCAAATGGGTTGCCACTTTGCTCAAGGTTACTTTATCGGGCGCCCGATGCCGGTAGAGCAATTGAAGCAATGGCACCATGATTGGAATGAAAAGCAACATTGCGCCTCGTTGTAATATCTTGAGTAGTATCCTTACTTTTTTGGTGCTTTTTAGCTACTTTGACTGTCCATTTTGTAATAAAATGACAGGTAAAACACGCCCCAAAGCGGAGAAGCTAAGTAATGTCAGTAAAAGGTCGAATCCACTCTTTTGAGTCCTGTGGTACCGTCGACGGTCCAGGTATTCGTTTCATCGTCTTCTTGCAAGGCTGCCTGATGCGCTGCCAGTATTGCCACAACCGAGACACTTGGGATCTTCATGATGGTAAGGAGATCACGGTTAAAGAGTTGATTGACGAAGCGAAATCATACCGCTTCTTCATGAACTCATCGGGCGGCGGTGTCACCTGTTCAGGTGGTGAAGCTATGCTGCAGCCAGAGTTTGTGCGTGATTTCTTCCGTGCAGCCAAAGATGAAGGTATCCACACTTGTCTAGATACCAACGGCTATATCCGCAAACATACTGATGTTGTTGACGAAGTCCTTGATGTTGCTGATTTGGTGATGCTGGATCTCAAGCAACTAGATGACAGTATCCACCAAAACCTTGTCGGCGTACCGAACAAACGCGTGTTGGACTTTGCCCGTTACCTGCACCAGCGCGGCCAAAAAACATGGATCCGCTACGTTGTTGTCCCAGGCTATACCGATGACGAGCGTTCTGCCCATCTACTGGGTGATTTCATCAAGGATATGGACAACATCGAGAAAGTCGAGCTGCTGCCTTACCACCAGCTTGGCGAGCACAAGTGGGAAGCGATGGGCTTTGACTACCCACTAACAGGCGTCTCACCACCATCAAAAGAAGTGATGGAGAAAGTGAAAGAAATCATCAGCAGCTATACGCAGGCAAAAGTGATTTACTAACACTTATTCGGATACTGAATGTTAAAAGGAGAACGACGGTTCTCCTTTTTTGATCTTGGCGAAAACAAAATATCTTCAGGCAAAATGAGACAAGGCAACTAAAAGGCTATATCAGAAAAATTGATAGGCATTTTATTGCTTATAAGTGGATATACATCAACTCTTACCACCAAGCCTCACTATTAAACAACGTCTCCGCTACAAATATAATCGGCTTGGTGAGTAAAAAGTCATCTTATTGATTTATCAGTTAATTGGATGGTGCCTATCAATAAAAATAAAACTTGTTGAATATAAAAAACCCAAGTCGCTAGGCGGTACTTGGGTCATTTATTTTGATGGGCTTATCTATCTGATCCAGTTGTTCTCGCTGATTCAGTTACGCCCAACACGGCTTTCTTCCTAACTAGAAAGAGGGCATCGCGATGTCAAACGCTCTTTAGCTTATGGTTCTTCATCATCCGGTGGCCTTCGCGCTTGATACACTCCAACAGCGGGTGATCGCCCATCTCTTTACGCCAAATAAAGGAAATTGCGCGGTCCATTTTTAGTTCAGGCACATTCAGTGCGGCCAACTCACCCCGCTCGATATACGGAGCGACATCAAGGTAAGGTAGGCAAGTTAGGTAGTGCCCGTTGGCTACCATGGAGCGGATAACCGGTACATGGGAATATTCACGCCAAACATCCAGATCCGGGATTAGTGGCACCATGGCACTTTCGAAAATAGCACGCGTTCCCGCCCCACCTTCTCGTAATACCCACTGGGCTTGTTCCAACTGTGCTAGGCTCACTCGAGAGTTCTTCGCAAAAGGGTGATGAGCAGCACTGACGACGACAAGGTGGTCCCGGCACCATTCTTCCTGGTGGGTACGGTTATCATCACAACGGCCTTCGATAATGCCGATGTCATATTTATAGTTCAGCACCCCTTCGATGATGCCCTGGCTACTTTTCACTTCCAACCCAGTACGGACTTCTGGGAAGTCAGTATCAAGAATACTGATAAGCTCCGGCACTAGGTGTTCCGCCGGCGTCTGGCTGGCACCGATGGTAATACTGCCACTGAATAAGTGCTGGTCGTAAAAGCCCGCTTCAATCTGTTCAGCATCTTGCAACAAGCGGCGTGCTTTTGGTCTCAGCCAGTTACCCCAGTGGCTCAAGCGCATATCCTTGCCCTGACGTACGAAAAGGTCTCGCCCCAGCAGCTTTTCCAATTGGCTAAGCGACATACTTGCCGCTGACTGGGTCACCCCTAATCGTTCAGCTGCTTGGCTAACACTGCCTAATTCAGCGACCGCATCAAACACTGATAACTGTTTCAACGAATAACGCACTTTGACTCCTAGATATACAACAGGGGGACTGGATGTCGATAGTTATCATTTTTAAGGCCAAGTCACTGGTATATTTGCCGAAACATCCAGTTACTTTTGCCAATCAATAAACCTGATAGCTAAATAAACAACCAATATTGTATCAAGTTTTAACTGCCGGGTAATGCGAACAACTTATCCATTAGTGGCAATTTCCCTTTCAGCAGCTTAAAAACTGTAAGCAATTGCCCATCGGTATTACATATTTGATATCACCTCTTTTTAAGGATAATATCCTGATTCATTTTTACTTATTAGAGACCACATCTGAAATCAGTATTTCTGATACGGCTTGCAGCCAGATAAAGATAGCCCCCCACACCAAGCTTTGGCGAATAACCACACTTAATAAAAGCCTATTTCTCCTTATCATCTTAATTGATTGAATTATCACGCGACATTTCCTGAAACATTTACAAACAAAGTATCATTAAAATTGAATGACACTCTAAATAAAATCAATTTTACTAATGCACCGGTGCTGAGTAACATTCCCGTCAACAGCTCAATGAGCCCCTTTACGGCTCTTGGCGAGTTACTAAAACAGTGTTGATTTTGATTTTAGGAGATTGTTATGAGCGCTTTACTTACAGTGAGAGACATTGTAAATACGCAAGCCCCGACGTTGAGTACCGAGACCAGTTTGCCAGCGGCTATCGATGTACTATCCAGCAACCAAATTAATGGTGCGCCTGTTTGCGATGAAAACGGCCAGCTAGTGGGTTTCCTATCAGCTCATGACATTATGGTAGAAATGTGGTGCCAAGACTATCTGCCAGATGAAGATGTAACGGTAGGCAACCTGATGAAAACCGATTTGGTCACGATGGATATCGAAGACCGCCTGACAGATGCTCTTGAGTTTCTTGCTTTGGACAAGGAACAGCTATACCCAACAACGGCGATGGGCTACGCAACGCAAATGACAACCTTATCGCTAGAAGAGCGAGCTAAGTCTATCAAGGTTAACAAGCCGCAGATTTTACCGATCATGGAAAACGGTAAATATGTCGGCGTGGTATCCCGCCAGGAAGTGTTGAAAGCCCTACGTGCCCTATTCAACGATGCAACGACGCCAACGCCAGTTGCAGAAAATGTTGCCCCACAGGTAGTTACCTAATCAGTAACGGACATATCACTCGCCCACAGCCAAACTGACCCTATTGTTAGAACTTCATGTGCCTAGCACATGAGGTGTGCCTGTGAGCAGTTCGAAAGAGTTTTTGGAGTTAAAATGGAACAAGTTTCCCATCTATATGCTTTTAACCATTTTGTTATCGCGATAGCCGCCCTAACAATTATGGTACTGGTTGCCCGTACCCTGGTCGCAGGAACAAAATATTCCTCGCTGCTAGTTATCGTTGTTTTTGGCCTAGCTTTAGGCTCACTGCTGGTGCACAGTGGTATGGCGACACCGGGACTGGAACAGTTCCCTATCGTTGCGCTGATTGGCCAGACAACCGTGATTGCATTGATCGCTTCTTTCTTCGTGGGCGGCCAAGAAATCCGCCGTCTATTGTCTAAAAAAGACTTTGATGAAGAATGTGATTTCTTCTCCCCTTCAGCTCAAGAAGTTGTACATGGTACAAGCAGCACACAGCTAACGTATATTATCCGTGCCTTCTTACTACTTATCGGTATCCAGACGGCTGATGTGCTGATATCTGACCGTACAGCAAGCTTTGCTCTGGGCGACTCTTTCCTACTGCTATCTTACATTTGTTTGGCGTTAGCCTTTATCCTGATTGACCGTAAAGCCGTGATCTCGAACAAAGGCCAGTATATCCGCAAGGGCTTGTTTGAAGTAGTTGCGATTATTGTGGTACTGAACCTCTCGTTGTGGCTGTCGAACGTTGTGTCGTCAGTGATCGGCCTGCCGCAGATCTTCTTTGCGATGATCCTATCTTCTGGTTTGGGCGCAGTCCTGCCTAAGTGGAAACATGGCCCGACAATGAACGCACTGCTGTTTGCCGGTATTCCGCTAGTACTTGCTGGTAGCTTCTTGGTTGGTGGTTCTCACATGGTTGAAGCCTTTGGTATCCCAGGCCTACAAAGTGTTATCGTGTACGGCTTCTCGGGCCAGATTTTCTGGATGTTTGGTGGCCTAGCGCTACTGATTTTTGTCGGCAAATCAAACCATGTGCGTAACCTAGCACCAGGCCTAGCTGGCGGCCTATCTCACTCGGGCCTAACTGGTGCCTGTACTGCTGGTGACTTCGGTCGTACTGCAGCTTCCCGTGCACCGATTATGATCAACATCCCGTTTGCCGGCCATATCTTCGTCTTTACGATTCTGGCAGCAAGTGCCGAACGTGGCTCTCTAATGGTTGGTTGGACGCTTCCTTTGCTAGCAGCTGGTGCAGTGTTTGTCTTCCTGTCACTGAAAAACCTACGCTCAGCCAATGGCTGTGAGAAAACCGAAGTCAAAGGCCTGATGCTATTCTCCCTTGGCTGGCAGATCATGGCGGTATTCGGTAGCTTCACGCTGCTAAGCCTAGCCGGTATGTCTTTGGAGCATGCATCAATGTCGGCGGCTTCTGGCCTGTCACACTTCGGTCTGTTTGCCGCAGTACAGGAAGGGATGTTCGGTTCAGCAGCAGCTAGCCTTATCACCTTTACCTTTGCTATGACTTTCCTGGTTCACCCGTTTGTCTTCGCGATGTTCGGCAAGGCGGCTGAAAGCAATGGCCGTATGGCAGAGAAAGCCGTAACAGTACTGGCAAGCGCGGGCCTTATCGGTGTTGTTTCTTCAACCTTGATGATTTAACCAAGCTTGCTAGTTAACTAGGCAGACTTTATGTAGAGGGGGCAGATAAACTATCTGCCCCCTCTTTTTATCCAGTACAAGCCTTGATAACAGGCGTAAAAAAGCCAGCCCCTCTTTGGTAAGGAACTGGCTTGGGCTGTCCAACTAGCGCTGACGTTGGACTTATCTTTTCTTACTTAAGCCAAATTGATGTCTTTAACTGATCGGCTGATTGGCATAGGCAGCCTGCTTTGCGGCCTCCAAAGAAGGCCCATCTCCATCACGGCCAAACAATTGCTTTAGCTGCTGCTCGGTATCTTTGGTCAGCACCAAGATTTCAATGCGACGGTTAAGGTGGCTATAAGGCTCATCTTCATTAAGCAACATGGTATCGGACATTGCTGTCACCTGAGCGACGCGCTCACTAGGCATACCGCCAAATTCCAGTACTTCCCTTGCGCGCATGGCACGTTGGCCTGACAACAACCAGTTATTACCCGCAGCTCGGCGGCTAAACCCACTTGAATCGGCATGGCCGGAGATCATTATTGGATTTTCAATAGTGGCGAAGGTCGGTGCAATTGCCAGCAACAGATCTTCAAAGAATGGTGTCAACTCTGCCCCGCCCAGTTTGAACATTGGTTTTTCGTTGTCATCATTGACCAATACTCGCAACCCTTGCGGCACTGCTTCAACCGTTAACTGGCTACTGGCGGATAGGAACTCACTAACACCTTTAAGGTGTTCACCCAATACCACCATGTCTTCATGGGTTTCATAACGACCAGCAACAAGAGATGGTCCCTCTTCTCCCAAGCCTCCAAAGCTATCACCATCACCACCAACAACATTGATTGTAAGGGAATTACCTAGGTTATAAGGGTTACTGGGCTGCTCGCTCTGCAATCCTGGCAGCGATGAACCGCCCAAGTCGACCACAAACGGGCTGTTTTCCATAAACAGGTCACTGCTAGGAACAAGCTGTTGCTGGCCGCCACTAAGGCGGCCCACAATCCGGCTTTTTTCTTCTTCCGTCGTGACCTGCAGTACCCACATCACCATGAAAAAAGCCATCATCGCCAAGGTAAAATCAGCAAACGCCACCTTCCACGCCCCGCCATGGCGGGCATCACCACCCTTGTTACGACGCTTTTTGATGATAATCGTGTCGGTATTATTACCCCGTATCATTGGAACACCTGTTGCGTCACCCAACCTTCCATCTCGGCAAAGGTCGGCTTCACATCCAGCATGATTAGCTTACGGCCTGAGTCTGCAGCGACAATTGCAGGTTTGCCGGCGGTATAGCTCACCATCATTGCTTTGACACACTCAAAGGCCGCTAGCTCGCGTTTGACCTGATTGCCCATGGCCGAACTCAATGGATCAAAAACACAATAGCAGAAGAAAATACCGAGGAATGTCCCCACCAAGGCGTGGGCAACACTGATACCGATTTGCGCCATATCACCATCGATGTTGGTCATGGTGATCACAATCCCCATCACCGCTGCCAAAATACCGAAGCCCGGCATCGCCTCAGCGATACGGTGCATCGAGTGGGACGGCTCCATCAAGTCCTCCTCGATAGCTTCCAGTTCTTGCTCCAACATACTTTCCAGCTCATGGGCACTGATTTTTCCCATCGCCATCAAACGGAAGTTATCAGTAATGAAGGTAACCAGCTTCGGGTATTCCAGCACCTCCGGGTAGCTCAAAAACAGGCTGCTCTGGTGTGGTTCTTCAATGTGCTCGTCCAACACCCGCATACCGTTTTGGCGCACCTGCTCAAGCAGGTGGTACATCAGCGAAAGTAGCTCGCGGTAAAGCTTGCGCTCGTCACGCTTAACCGCGATGCCACGGGCCTGATGCCACATCTCGACAATCACATGGTGCGGGTTGCCGATAGCCAGTGCTCCGGCCCCGGCCCCTAGGATAATCATCAGCTCGGCAGGCTGCCACATTGTGCCAAGGTATCCACCGGCTAGCACAAAGCCACCGAACACACACAGGATAATGATTAAGACACCGATAATTTTTTGCATAACTTTCTCCTACAACAAGCTCTTAATCATGGCGTTCATTTGTTTGATTGCCTGCTTGTGCAGCTGACAAATCCTCGCTTCGCTCAAACCAACCACAATGGCGATCTCCTTCAAGCTAAGCTCTTTTTGGTAGTAAAAATCCAGAATCAGCTGTTCACGCTTCGGCAACTGGGACAAGACATGCCTGAGCAAATCATCGTTGATCAAATGCTGCAGGTTATTATCACTCTCGCCAAAATCAACGCTGCTACTGTCCGACTCAAACAACTGCTCTAGGCTATACAGTTCCTCAGCCTGAGCGGCATATAGCAAACGGTGGCATTCTTCGAGGCTGATCTTCAATGCCTCTGCCAATTCATGCTCGTTCGGCGGGCGCTTCAACTGCTTGGTCAATTGCTTGGAGACTTTGTTGAGCTCATGGACTTGCTGGCGCAACTGGCGTGGCCGCCAATCACGGCGACGCAGCTCGTCGAGGATAGCGCCCCGGACCCGGCGGGTGGCAAAGAAACGGAAGTTATCATCCATCTCGCCGTAGCGGCGGACCGCTTCCAGTAAGCCAAGTAGGCCAATTTGTTCCATGTCATCAAGCCCCATACACCCCGAGGCGTGGTGGTGAAGTTGCTGGACAATACGCTTTACCAAACCTAAATGCTGGCGCAGGATCTGCTCTTCGTTGTTCTGCGAGGGTTGGGTTTGCCACTGGGCATACTCATCCTCGAATGGTAATTGCTGTGCTTCTAACATAAATCCCTTCCTTTATTGCAGCACAAGCTTGGTAAACAGCACTTCTTCAATCTGGTGGTTGTAACCATTAATGGCCAACACCTGTCGCAATTGCCCCATCACCTGTTGCTGGAGGCTATCGATTTCATTCATTTTGCGCAGGTCTTCATAGGTGCTCTGACTAAACATCTTCAATAAGACATTGCGCGCTAGCGGTTTGAATTCAATCAGCTCATCATGGGCTTGAAGCGAGTTGGTTTTCAGTGCCAACTCCAGCATCAGGTAATGGGTGCGTTCTTCGCCATCGACAGAAATGACAAACTTATCCAAGTTCATAAAGTGGGCACGGTTGGTCTTGTCGGCACGGGCAAAAATACTGAAATCGGATGAATTATCATTGACGATAAATGCGTAGGTACCGATCGAAGACAAGGCAATCAGCGCTGAAGCAGCCATCGCTGCAATAATCACTTTTGTGCCCATTACATTGTTTCTAGCCATTATTTGTTTTCCTTACACCATACGAGTGAGGCGGTATTGGTCCGCCTTTGATAAGAGATCGGTTGAATCGTGCCAGTCAGCCCCTTCAGCCACAGGCTGCATCACAAATGAATTTTCAACTGGCTGCTCAGGGGCGTGCTGCTGGGATTGGTCACTGACATCGACATCAACCATGGCGCCCGCCAATTGCTTGCCCTCAAGTTCAGTGCGCAAGCGTTCGGCACCCTGCTGGGCTGCTTCGCGCAAAGCCGGATCAGCTGCAGCGATGTGGACTTGAATCTTGTTATTTTCCATCTTGACTGACAGCTCTAGGTTGCCAAGATGTGGGGGGTCGAGGCGGATACGGGCATGCTGGACATCTTGGTTGAGATGCATCTGCACCCGCTCCTTGAGCACTGACACCAATTGCTGGCCCCATTGCTGCTGGTTCTCGGCCATTTTGACCGGCGCCCACTCGGCTCGCGGAGCATTAGGTTGGTTTATTGGCCTATCCAATGATGCGGGAGCATTCTCCGGGCCTTCTTGCAAAGCCAAGGTGGTAAAACTGCTGGCCTGTGTTAGTTGCTGCAGCAAGACGGGATTTGTCGTTTCCTGCCTGACCGGTGTCATCGCATTGGAGATCACCCGTTCGATGGCCTGATCAAACGACAATGACTCCCCCTGAGGCGTACCGTTTGCTGCAAGGTAATGAGGGATAGCAGGCTGAGATTGCCCCATTTGCACCGACACACTCTGCAAGCCGTCGGCACGGCGCATCATACCAATCAGCTGGTCCCTGACATCGCTACTCAAATCATTGGTAATATTGATCAGGCGAAACTGCCCCTCTGGCGGTAACTGCTCGATAAAAGGGTGGGCAGAGCTAAATACCCAGTCCTCCCCTTCAGCCAGTCCCTTGAGTTGATCATAAAGATCGAACCAATACGGGTTAGCCTCGTCAGCCATTTCGACCTCAGCGGTCCCATCACCACTTAGCCCAAGCAGTGCAGCGAAGCTGTCCATCCAAGAGCCCTCATTCGAAGCCGCTACCGGCAACGTCGCTGAGGCATGGCCGTGTCCCTGAGGCATTGATGGCGGTATTGAGATATGGCTCATCGAAGTAACCCTCCGGCCAACTCAACTTGCTGGTATTCCGATACCCCTTCACGTTGGCTCTGTAACTTGGCCAGCACCTGGCCAAGATGGTTTTTCTCCATTTCACACGCTGTCATTGCGGCTAAATGGACCTGCTTGAGCTGAAGGATTTCCCGCCGTAGTGATTGCGCAATACCCGGTTGCTCCTTGAGTGTTGCCAGCATGGTGTAGATCTCTTTATCTATCTTACGGACTGCCTGCCACTCTTTGCGCTTGTAGCTCTGGTTGAGCTGCAAGGCCAGTTGCCTGATCTGGGTTGGATTAACCTTCATTGGCTGCTCCGAAATGGTGCCAGCCGTGCTGGATATTGCCCATGACAGTACGCACTTCTGCCAGCTTTTCGGCATCATTATGGACACTGGCTTCGAATAGGCGCATGCTGCAAAAATCGTAAAGCTGGTTCATCTGCTGGGCCAATTCCCCGCCTTGTCGCATGTCCAATGCGCTGTTCAGGCCACCGATAATGTCGATGCACTTACCAATGGCTTCGCCTTTTTCTTTCAGGCGGTTTGCTGCCATATGGCCTTCGGCACGGGTCAGGTTATCCATGAAACCATCCACCAGCATCAGCACCAACTGGTACGGGCTAGCTGCCGCTGCCTGCGCTTCTACATCAACTTGCTGGTACGCCTCGAAGCCAGAATCATCCATTAACATTATTTGTTCCTCTAAAACATAAACATGGAACCGGTTGATTCCATCTGCATCATGGTTTGCTGCATTGCGGTGTATTGGCGCAAGTAGCGGTTGTAGGTTTTCTCCATCCGGTAATCGAGCTGCTCTTTCTTGTCTTCAACCCGGTCGATATTGCCCTGCAGGCTCTCCTGCCGTCCTTTTAGCAGGTTGTTACCTGAGTTCGCCGATCCGGTGTAAGGCTCAATCGCTTTCTCCAACGCCGTCAGGGCACCGTTATCTCCAAAGAAAATAGCGTCGATTTTTTCCGGTGTTTCAGCCAAGGCTTTCTCAAATCGTTCGCTATCGATTTTCAACGTGCCGTCGCGGTTCGCTTCGATCCCGATGCTGTACAAGGTGCCTTCATCAAATTGGCCTCGGGCAATATTGTTAAGCATGTTTTTGAGACTACGGGCGGTAGAGTCGCTGGCTAATACCCCAGCTTTGGTGAACTTGACACTGTCCTCATCGTCGTTGTCACCGTCATCATTTTCGATTTGGTAATCGGTCATGGTGTGCTTGAGGATGGTGTTCATCAGCTCATTGTAAGCATCAACAAACTCTTCAACGGCCTCAGTAGACGCTTCACTATCACCGCCAATCACCAGGGTCAGCGGCTTATCATTCGGTTCATGGGCCTTGGTCAGTTCGAGCGTCACGCCAGAAATAGCATCATCGATAGTGTTGGAGCTATTGCGGATCTCGAGGCCTTGTTCACCGCCAACCATGACAATGGCATCCTGCGCTACTGTCAGCGTTTTCGGTGGGTGGAAGTAGTCGCCAAGGCTGTTGTCAAACGACAGGCTGAAGCTGTTTTCTTCACCGGTTTCAGTACTGCTGAGGATCAGGCTCACTTCATCGCCCGAGCGCACCACTGAGGCTGAGATCCCTTCATCAAACTCCTCAATGTAGTCAGCAAGGTCGGTGATAGTCTTGTCGCCGTCCTCGTTGAACTCACCGAAATCAATGACCAATGGCTCTTCACTACCGGCAATATCGATAGTTACGACTCCCTCGGTCGGTAGGTCTTCGCCTTTTAGGGTGATCGCTTCTTGCTGGGCCTGAGCCAGTTGCTTAACGAAAAGGTCGTAGCTACCGTGGCGCGCACTGCCGCTCGCAGTGGCATTGATATAGCCTTCTTCACTCGGCGTTGCGCTATTTTTCACAAAGCTATTATCGGCTTTGTTCATATTCTCCAGCGCGGATGAAAAGCTGCTGAATGCTGAATCGATATCTTTCCAAGCATCAAGTTGTGCTTGGTACATTGCCTGTTGGTTAACATATTGAATATCAAATGGCTGACGCTGGATCATCACCATCTGCATTGCTAAAGAAGCTGGGTCCATCATTGACATTGAGTTTCTCCTCAACCTAGCTCGTATTTAAAATCCACTTAAGGAAAAGCTGTACTTCATGCCTTTATGCAAAAGATGTTCCAACTTTAAATTAAGTAAATATTCGCTAACTCATGCTAAGTTTGGTTATATTTACGGCTATATCGCTTGAATAGCGTTCTTCAATTAGATAAGCGGAAGATTTACTTCCGGTAGCGGAAAATCACCACTTCCGCTATTAAAATTAATTTCTCATTAATAACAATCGACAAAAATAGCTAGCTTCTTAATGGTCAAACCCTTATTTAAAAACAGTAACTGAATTAGTTTTTATTATTTATTAAATAAAAAAACCGCAGCCTAAACTGCGGTTTTGTTTTATTTGGAGTGGTTTGATTGCAGTTATTTCGCGTAAGCGAATTAGCCGCTAGGTAAATTAGCCTACTAGGCTCATTACCATGCCAGACATGCCGTTCGCTTGAGACAGCATAGACATGCTCATCTGTGTTAGCATCTGGTTCTTCATCATGTTTGAAGATTCAACCGCATAGTCAGTATCCATGATACGACCTTTCGCCATTTCCGTATTCTCAGCCATGTTGCCAAGGTTCACGATAGTGTGGTCAAGACGGTTGATGTTAGCACCTAGCTCAGAGCGGATAGAGCCGATGCCTGCAACTTCTGTTGGAGTTTCAACACCGTCAACATCAACCATAACAGTACCACCGTTAATTAGAAGATCTACAGTGTCCATTGCAGTTGCAGCACCATTAACACCATCTGGGTCAATTCCTGCTGTCATAGTATCGATTTCAGTTTTAGCTGCAGTTTCAAAAGCAGATATGGCTGCCTCTTGCTGAGTTTCATCATCCATATCTGCGATGTCTGACCAAGATGGGCCGTCGTAACCGGCATCTTCCATAGCAGCGAATAGATCGGCATCGCTAAAGACTTTATCTTTATTGCTGTCATCAACATCAGCCCAAGACCTCAACGCTACACCACCAACAGAAACGGTTTCTGCTTTCTCGCTCAAATCGATAGATTTAAGGTCTGAAATAGTGTTACGAACATCGTTAATTGACTCTGCGATGTTAATTGTAAGTGTTTCGCCCGTTGTTGCACCAATCTGGAAAGTGATTTCCTGATCTAGCAGGCCACCAGCAGCAAATAGGTTGTTGCCCGAGCCGTACTGGGTGTTGTCGATAACGCTTTCTAGCTCATTGACTAGCTGATCCCACTCAGCCTGCATTGCATCATGCTCGTTCTCAGAGTTGGTGCCGTTTGCCGCTTGAGTCGCTAGGTCTTTCATGCGGTGACCGATGTTGGTCATCTCGTCGAAGGCACCCTCTGCTGTTTGTAGCATAGAGATCGCATCTTGTGAGTTACGCTGGGCAACACCTAGGCCGTTTACTTGAGACTGTAGGCGAGTGGCAATCTGTAGGCCCGCTGCATCGTCAGAAGCATTGTTGATGCGGAAACCAGTAGAGATACGCTGCATCGCGCTATCCATTGCACCAGATGTTTTGTTTAGGTTGTTCTGAGTGATCAGAGACGTGTAATTAGTATGAATCGATAGCATGTTATTGCCCTCTGTGGATGATTCTGTATGAGTGTCTACACCTCTATAAAACGACACCTAAACGCTTCCCTTAAACAGAGTTTTGGCAATTTTTAATTATTTTTTCGCCTACGACAAAAATATTTTTTTCTTAAATTAAAAAGGAAATAGATCCTGGGTCCTAGGCCCTGGGTCCTGGGTCCTGGGAACTGGGGGAAATGAATAGAGACGTTTAAGCTAGCAAATTAAAACGTTTTAGAGTTAAACACGGAGTGAATGTATTTATGAGGGTTTTAAAGGTGAATAAATGAAAAGAGAAAATAGTGATAAAGACGTAGAGATAAAGCAGTTTAAAGAAAAGCTAAAGGAGGCCTGGCTGTAAAATAACCAATAGATTAAAATAACCAATAGAATAGAGATAAAAGGATAACCGTGGTAATAAACCCAGTGCGCAGCCACAGCTTGAGTGAAACTGGGTTATGGGCAGGGCTGCCTACTTTGGCATTATTGCCATAGGGTGACCACAGCAGCTGCAGCGGTTCATTGTGCATAAAGCCCTTGGCAACAAGCCGCCAGCCCTGATCAACGGTTGGCAGCAAGGCCAATGAAAGTGCGGTTGGCAAGGTGGAATTGAGCAGCTGGGGCTCACTCTGAGCTGCGCCGACCTGCCAACGGACGGTATGCATTTGGCCTTCAAGCTGAAGGCGAAGTTGCAACTCCCCTTCCCCGCCACCTAGACGAAAACTGGGTGATTGCAGCGTCGGTGTTTGGTAGCCCTGGGTTTGACCCAATGACGAGGCCGATGAACTTGCCAGCATACGGACAACCTGCCACTGGGCATGTGGCATGGTTTGTGGTGTTGATGATTGGGCGTTATTCGATAAAGGCTTGGCTGCCCCTTGCTGAGGCGGCGGGGTAAACTGATCCGCTTTTAGCTGCTGTGGCTCGATTCGCAGTAGTTTGTTTATCGCCGCAGAGATCGGTGACAGCATAAAAAGTCCTCAACAAGCCCCGTTATCTTTCAGCTCATTCTTTAATAAACAGGCCATTATCAACTGACCTTTTTCATCCAAGTAAAGATACCACGGTTTGGCGATGGACATTGGCCTGCACCTTCAAGTTTTGAAACGCCGAGGTAAAGCTATCACTGGTAGGTAGTATGCGCGACAAATCAGCCTCAACCGTGTCCAGTACCTGTTCGCTGAGGTAACGGTTACGCTGGTTGATGGTATCGATTCGTTGCATAACATCCTGATTGTGGAGCTTCAATTCCCGAATACTGGATTTGATCTGCTTCATCATTTGCTGGGTTTCTACCAGCGTCTGGCGAAGCTGTTCTTTGTCGATCTGCCACCTCTGTGGTTCAAAGCGCGCTTCGGTTGTCTCTAGTTTTACCCGGTTCGGCTGGCCTGCCGGAAAACGGTCACCTTGGCCAACGACCCGCATTTTCTGTGACAAATGCTGCCAGTCCGCTTCATTGGTCGAGAAAACCAATTGACGCTGTTTGTTCAGTGACACCCCAATACCGTGTTCATTGAGCGCCTGACGAAACTGCATCGCCTGTTTTTCTGGTGTCGCATTCGCCGTGAGCTTCACCGGCACTGCATTAGCCCCGCCTTTGGCCAAATTGAAAATCAGCGTTTCATCACGAGGGCTTGGCCGCTTGGTATCTAGCCCCTTGATTTGGAATACGGTTCGTGGCTCGCCATGGAATACCGGCTTAAGCTGGCGACTTAGCACCGGCTGGTCTTTGTATGTTGCCTGCTGAAGGCGCTGCTCCATCCGGCTGGCCAGCTGTTCAATATCCGCAGCAATCTTTGGCGAAGCACTGCCCGAGCGCATCGCAAACTCCACCCGCTTGCTGAGCTGGGCCAAGTTCTTACCAATATCATTGAGGCTGAACTCTGCCACCCGCGAAGCCGCGACCTTATGCTGGGCACGCTGGATCAAACTGTGCTGGCGGGTATGTTC
>NZ_JACSOF010000141.1:0-17415 GCF_014349205.1 Photobacterium sp. BZF1 | reverse complement strand
TATTGGCTATTGGCTATTGGCTATTGGCTATTGGCTATTGGCTATTGGCTATTGGCTATTGGCTATTGGCTATTTCAGTTTTCCATTTGATGCAAATAACACAAGCTATCTATATCACTTCGAGCTTTATTATGAAAAAACAGGCTTTAGCTTTAATTCTTACATCCGTATTTTCTTCCAGCGTCATGGCCGGCGGTATATTACTTCATGAAGTTGCCACCTTTGACAGTGTCTCTTCTGCAGGTGTTGCCAATTCAACTAATCGAAACGATGCCAGTGCAGCGATCACCAGCCCAGCAGGTTTGACAGCCATTGAAGATTCCAGCGTCTCTGTGGGCCTGCAGTATATCGATGCCTACTCCGAGCATAATGGTACCGGCTTTATAGGGGGAGACCTCCACGCATCGGGTGAAAACAAAGCTCTAGCCCCTAGCCTAGCCTATGCCAAACGCGTCAATGATAGTTGGGTATTAGGCGCATCATTACATGCCGACGGTGGACTTGGCATGGACTATACCAACGGCTTATCTGGCCTAGATTTGTTCGACGCCATGTCGCAAGAGGCAGTCAACGTGCACCTTGCAGCGGGTTACCAGGTCAATAGCCGCTTGTCCCTTGGTGGAGCTTTGGTTGTACAGCACCTTATGACATCACTGGACGCATCTATTGGTGACATCACCATAGAGGGCGAGGCAAACTCAACCGCGGCTAGTTTTATCCTTTCCGGTATGTTTGATATCTCAGACAACACTTATATTGCAGCCAACTACAAGCACCGCGTGGACCACCGCGGCGATAAAATCGACGTCACGGCAGGGAGCATGAAGACAACGGTGGCCAATGATATCATTTGGCCGGCTCGATTAGATCTCGGCCTTCACCACCAAATCAATGACAAGCTAGCCATCAAAGCGATGACAGGTGTGGAGTTCTGGTCTGATTTTGACCAAGACGGCGATCTAAAAGATGTTTACAGCGTGGGTACAGCTCTGAGCTATAACCAAAATGACTGGGAATACCAAGCAGGTGTACGTTACGACTCAACTCTGCAGAAAAGCTCGGCGGTATCACCTGAACTTGCCGTCGGTAAAAACTGGGCATTAGGCCTTGGTGCTGAAAAGACCCGCTCCAACGGACACCGAATCGGCCTAGCCTATCAATACCGAGATCTCGGTGAGCATGATGTTAGCTATGACAATGGCTTTACCGGAAAAGTGGACGACCAAAGGCTGCATATCCTCAGCCTAAGCTATGCATACTAAGCAGAGCATATTCCTAAAGGCTAGTCGCCTTAGTCTCCTTGCTGCAAACAAAAAGTACTAAACCGAGGCTCCTGCCTCGGTTTTCTATTATACCTAAGGTTATTCCAATAATTTCAAACGCCATTCAATTACATTCAAAAAACCTTTTTCCCTATTCTGTTCTCGCTGACAAAACAGGACCTAACCTGATTGGTCACGCTGTTAACGGATAACAAAACCTGACGATGGATTGTATTTCTCAAATACAGAATAGGTTTTAATAATGAAAAAGTTAGTTTTAGCTGCAGTTGTTTCTTCTCTTTTCTCTGCCACTGCAATGGCAAACACCAGCTACAACATTGAGCATGGCAACGATGACGAAAGCAAATTCTCTATCTATCATGATATCGGCTTGGGTTTCAGTGGTGGTGTTGAGTTCGTCACTGAAGGCAATCTAAAGCGCCATAAAGAATCTAACATGCGCATCGACTACAACTTCGATATCACTGATGCATGGTATATCCAGCCACAATTTGAACTGACAGTACCTTCAGGTTCTCGTAGCCGCTCAAATGGCCAATTCACTACCCCTGACGGTGACAAAGTTAACGCCAGCCAGCGTATCAGCAACACAGCTAAGTTTGGCCTGAAAACCGGTTACCAGTTTGACAACGGGCTATACACCGCAGCTCGCTACCGCTATGAAATGGCAGAGCGTAAGCTTAACTTCAACGGAAAGCACAAAAGCACAGCTCATAACCTTGATATCAAGGAAGATAACAATATTCACCGTATGGACCTAACTGTAGGCTATGTGATTGCTGACACCATGGATCTATCAGCAAACTACATCTACAAGCGTGGCGATTCTAAATTCGATGCAAATTACACATCAGACATTAAAGATAAGGCTCACGGAAAACTTGAAGGCAACCAAAGTGAAGTGGAATTAAAAGCTAAGTTTATCGGCTTTGACAGCATTCACCCATACGCCATGTACACTTACAAGGGCGACGCCGAAATCAAAGGATTGGGTAAGAAAGCCGTCGATAACGTATTCTCTGTAGGTGTAAACTTTAACTTCTAAGTTACACCTACCAAGCACTTACCTAAGCAAAGAGGCAGCCATTGGCTGCCTCTTGTTTTTTCGCAATAACAAATCATTCATCACACATCTTTATATTCAGCCCATTCCCGCCATTCAGGGATATCCCGTGGGTTACCATAGGCACGGACAAAACGGGGAAAAGACTGGGGAACGGCAATATCAAACCTGTCTTGAAACACCGAATTAAGCTTCCAATGAGTCGAGTAACCCTCTTGCATCAAATCAAATGCCTTATGGGCATTTTTCCAAAAGGTCGGGTTCGCTTGCCCTTTGAGGCTCATCCACGGATAAGAGACTTTGGCTTCCTGAGCACCATATACGGTGTTACCCAGCATATGCAATAGCTTAGACAAGGTATCAGCCCCAAAATCCTTAATGGACAGTGCTTTAATTGCCTCTATATCATCGCCGACCTTATTAGCCACACGGTTGATGAGAAAGTCCAAATCAAGCTGTGAGCACATGTCAAAGCTAATATCGTCAATCCGCTCCAATATCGCTTCCCGATACTGTTCCTTGGAAAATTGCTTATTACGAAGTGCCCGCCGGTAAGCAATTGCATTACCGTTTTTATCAACTACATGGCGCTGAAGCTCAGGGTATTCATCTAGTGCGCTTGGATTACTCGACAAAATAGCCAGCAACTTATCTTGCTCGACCATGATCTGCCCTAGCTGCTGTTTTGCTTTGTTATCCATCGTTCTGCCCCATGCTTTTAAACTGACCATACTGTATTTTTAAAGGTTACCTTGGAAATAGGTTTTATGTCAAACCTATTTCTAGTCATTTCTATCTTGTTAGATATAAGGTGAAATACCTAATAGTTTTACTTCGAAAGGCATAACTCAATGATAGATATAGGAATACAGTTGAAATGGTTATTTATGATAAAAAATGCGATTAAACCTATAGAAAATTGTGGGTAAACCTACTAGTTTTCCGTGCTAGTTGCTTGGTAAAATCCCTGATAGGCCTAAGGTCAAAGGAAGCGTTAAGAACAATAACAAAACACCCCCCTAACAATGGCGCAACCTTAAATTTTTATTTATATCATTAGCAGCAATGCCAAGGACATACGAGCAATGAACAAATGCCAATCCATTTTCAACATTGTTGACAAAATAAAAAAATCACACTGGAAAAATGACACCTCCAATGCGATTGCAAATGATGTCGAAAAGCTGATCATCGACCTCGAGCCCTACAAGGACGAGGACAAGACTGTTTCACACCTGAGCTTCCTGCTGAAAGATTTGCTCGAAGTCTTGTCTATCGATTATATCTCTGCTGAAGATCAGCGTTCCGCCTCCATTTTACTTATTGACGAGATCACTGCGGCCAGCAACTGCTGCTGCGTTGAGCATGCATGATTTGGGAATGGCTCGAAGGAAACCGTATATAATCAGCTCAGTTATCTGAGCTGATTATGATTTAGCACTGGCAGGCAAAATGATGGCTGGAAATCACAAATTCTTCCTTCAGGTAGAACTTGTGCGCGCCATATCGGTGAACGCCTGAATCGAGGTGAATTTGCTCTATCTGGTTGATATGGGCGTAATCCTTGAACCACTCTATCAAGTATTTCCCAGCTCCCGATGAGCGTTTAGCTTCATCAGTGACCAGGTCATCAATGTACAGATAATTCCCCCACCCCAGTTTATGACCGGTAACAAAACCCGCCACACATAAAATGGTATCGTCATCTTGGACATAAACAAGTTGATAACCGTTTTTGCGCTGTTGGTTTATAAGGCCAATCAAATGCTCCAGTTCATACTTTGGCCGGAGTTGCTGCATGATCGGTGCAATTTCAACTACTTCTTCATTCGTTGTTGCTAGAATGACTTCCATGCTTCCCCACATCTAATCCACTAAAGCTAAAAACAGCGTGCTATTTTACTTACCGATTATGACAACATACCGACATAACGGGGATGTTGGGCTATTTTTTCTATCCATGCTTGTATGTGAGGGTATTGCTGTATGGAAAATCCACCTTCATGAGCCACATGGGTATAAGCATACAAAGCAATATCTGCGACACTCAGGCTCTCTCCAACTAGATAAGGAGAGTTAGATAGTTGCTTATCCATCACTTTCAGTGCCTTATGCCCACCTGTTTGAAGCGAATCATATTCCGCCTTTCGCTCCTCGGGCAAGCCCTGATACTTTTTGATAAACCTTGCTACTGCAATGAAAGGTTCGTGGCTATATTGCTCAAAGAACAACCACTCCATCACCTTTGCTTTCTGGTATTTATCTTGCGGTAGAAGTGGGGTATCTTCGGCAAAAAACGTCAATATGGCATTTGATTCAGCCAAGAAGCGGCCATCTTCCAACTGCACTGTTGGAATTTTTCCGTTCGGGTTGATTTGCAAGAAGGCAGGCGTTTGGGTTTCACCCGCAAGAATATCGATATGCTGCCACTCGTGCTCTATCCCCAGCAGTGCAAGTAGCAGTTTTACTTTATACCCAAGCTACTTCGAGATGCAGGTTCAGCGAGAAATTATAAGCTTATAGACAAGGCATTGTTTTGAAGATCTAGTGGCTCTAAATCAAGAAACAATAACGCAGTATAGAAGCTTAGAAAACTCGCCCTTCGGGAGGGCGTCAGCCCATCCACTCCTTCGTTGAAGCTTTTTGAAAGGGAATGCCATTCCTGCAAACCTTCGCCTTGTATTGAATGCGCTGACAACCCTCTGAATCCTGCACCTTGAGGTAACTTGGGTATATATCAATTCCCAGATTGGATATCACCGTATACCCGTAGTGCCATAGCCATCTCCTTTTGGCGTTTTATTGAACATCTACGTTAATAAAATCCCTACCCTGCCACAACCCATGGCAGTACAAAACAGAGATAATGTCTTATAGGGTTTGCGACAAGAATATATAGCACTACAAATTAACGGTTGTTTTCATCAACGCCTGAATATTCGCTTCTACATCACTGCGAATTTCATCCAACCATTGGTAACGTTTGGTATATAAACGGCGCTTGGTTTTCTTCAAGCTAGAAGGGTCTTTTCTAGGAGGTTGCAGCGGCAATTGATAGAAATAATCACTCTCTTTACTTGCACCGTATTCTTGCCACAAATCGTCGTAATCAAAAGTTACCGCTTTGCGCTTTGATCCCATATAACGCAATGCTTGATAAATATGTCCTTTATTGGACACTCCCCTCACCTCATCCATCCCTAGCACATTGGCAACTATCAGCACCAATTCAGCCATCAAAGCTTTGGTACGTAAACCATGCAGCGAACGAGTCAGGGTTTTGATCACCTCATTTCTATCGTTAACCTCTTCTTTTGGCCCTTGCAAGGCCCCAACATAAAGGGTCTTTTTATCACCTGTTGCAATATGGCAGGTCAGCGAATAGATATTGCGGTTATTCTCGTCAACTAGGTACAGCCCCAGAGCCCCCTCACGGCTCATTCCCTGGCAAAGCTGCACTTTATAACCCACTTCTTGGTTATCGGCGAACTCAAGAATAGTGGCACCATGTGCAGAAAGTACCCTCTGGGACTGGCTACCAAAGGTGTCTTTGATAAACAAATAATGCTCCCGGATACGGGCAATCTTCTCTTTTCGCGTCCAATTGACACACAGATAGGGTTTTAGTGGCTTCTCTAAAATCTTCGGGTTTCTCTGCAACACTGGGGCAAGTTCAGGATGGGCAAAGACTTCTGACATCGCTTTTACTGCATCGGCATTTAATACCCCCCAGAGGCAAAAACGCGCATTTTTCTTAATTTTTCTAAAGCCCCGGCTGTTTGGATAAACCGTATTAGCCAGTTTGGGTAGACGACGCAAGTAATCAAAGTGACAGGTTGAAGAAGACAAAGTAAAACCACATAAGAAACAAAAATACAAACAGTGTACAGTTGCAGGGTTTAGTTTTCTGTCGAGATGCGCGGTTACAATGTATGGGATTGTATACCCAGAATGAATATATTCTCCGACAATCCATTCCGGGCAATAAGAAATATTATGCAGTAACCGCAGCCTCCCAATCTGTCAGTAACTTCATGATCTGTCTTGAATCTTCCGGCCTTGCTGCTGGTCGCCCTAAGTGAGCATCATTGTTGCCAAGGGCGTTAAGCACAGACTTGACCTGATATAAAAAGCCATCACCCTCGGCTTCCACATCAATCACTTCTGGTGTTTGCTCATATTGGGTAACCGTGAATTGGTTTTTAGCGTCAGGCAACCAAGGATTACTTGTTATCTGTAAACTGCCAATAGAGCCCAAAATAGTGAACTCAGCATGCAAGCCATAATCTTCAGCAGTATGGAGTTGCGCCATAAGGCCGTTGCCAAATTGGAAGTTGGCTTGTGCTTCGCAGATGTTGCCATCTTGACCACGGCGTCCCATCGCTGACAAAGTGTAACTATCCAAAGCTTCACATCCACAGCATTGCTCGATGATAAGATGTAGGAGTGACACCGGATAGCAACCAAGGTTATATAGTGCCCCTTTACTGTCAGGATTAACAAATTGTGAAATAGCAGCGGTATATTGGCCTTGAATTGATCGAAGCTCGCCGATTTTCCCTGACTTAATCACCTCAAGGATTTTGGCGATAAATGGGTGGTTTAGGTACATCAACCCTTCAGCAAAAAAGACCTGATTTTGTGCAACTGCAGCGAGGGCGGCATCCGTTTTTTCCATATCCACCGACAGTGACTTTTCGCATAAAATTGCCTTGCCGGCCTGTGCAGCCTTAATCACGTACTCATGATGAAGGTGATTAGGTAGTGCAATGTAGACAATATCCACCTCGGGATCGGCAATTAATGCATCATAGCTTTCATGTTGAACGGGAATGTCATACTGCTGTGCCAATGCATCTCGCGGTTCAGGACTACGACCTGCCACAGCATAAATCTTGCTCTGGCCATCTTGGCGAATTGCAGTCGCCATGACACCTGAGATAAAGCTAGTACCGAGAATACCCCACTGCTTAACCTCCCGCTTCACTTTGTGATTAACCTGACTCATTACTCCGCTCCTGCTTCCATCAAATGGGCTTCAAATGCTTGCTCTAACTGGGTATAGCCTAGGGCGATAAAATCTTGGGTGTGCTTGGCTTGAAAATGGGCATCAAAAGCTGCCTGATCGTTATAACGCTCCCAGAAAATAAAACGGCAAGGATCTTTTGAGTCCTGCATGGCCACCGCCATAGAGCAGCCTGGCTCACTATTCATATCTCGGCAAAACTGCGCAACGGCGACTTTTGCCTCCTCTAGCGAAATCCCTTCATTTACTCTCAGCGCTGCTGTGATAAATAACCCTTGTTCAAACATCATATCAACCCGTTACTACTCAATATGGCATCAATTTAATTGACATCTATAACTTGATAAACAACGATCCATTCCGTTATTTATCAACTTATAGTTTGTAATATGGATAAATTAAAAAGCATGCAGGTTTTTGTCGACGTGGTGAATCGAGGCAGCCTAGCTAAAGCCGCCGCCCACTTTAATGTTACCTCTACCATGGTCGGCAAGCACATTAAGACGTTAGAGCAGAGTCTGGGAGCCAAACTACTGAACCGGACGACACGCAGGCAGTCACTCACCGAAGCGGGTGAAGTTTATTTCCATGAATGCCAACGGATCCTCGGTGATATCAAAGAAGCTGAAGAGAACTTGCAGACCTTAACCAACACCCCAATGGGTACGATTAAGATCAATGCACCTGTTACCTATGGTAATACCGTCATTGCCCCACTGCTCGCTCAATTTATCGAACTACATCCTCATATCAACATTGAGCTGATCCTCGACAATAACCGCATTGACCCGCTACACGACCGTTACGATCTTGTCTTTCGTATTGGCGAATTAGATGACTCTAGTCTGGTCGCAAGAAAGGTTGGTAATTACCAGTTAGTATTCTGTGCCTCCTTCACCTACCTGGAACGCTTCGGAACACCTCAAGTTCTGGCAGACCTGAGCCACCACCAGTGTTTGGGGTTTCACTATGGGGATATTCTGCCCCAGCAACGAGAACAAGAGGCGCATTATTTCAGTCGCCAGCAATCCAGACTTAGCAGCAACAGCGGCGATGTACTCAAGGCTGCAGCTTTACGTCATGCCGGGATCATTCTACAGCCCAATATACTATTGGAAAAAGAGCTAAAACTTGGGCTACTCAAAGAATGCCTTGAACCCTGTCGTCCGGCTTCAAAACCGATTCACATGTTGTACAAAGGGAAATCACAACCACTAAAAGTCAGAACTTTCATCGACTTCTTTCTTGGGCACTCATCCCATATATAAAGACAATCAGTGATCCCATTAACGCCTTGGGAAAGCCACCTATCTTTAGTGTGAGTCTTTGTGTCATTTTTTTGACACGAATCATGCAAAACAGATACTTATAGAGTATAAATGCACTATAGGGCATATTAACTGTATGAAGGAAAAGGTGGTTTTCAATGGTTAAGGCCGTATCGACAGTCATCTGCACAGGGTTGGTTTTTCTGATGCTCGTCATGAAAATTGATGAGTCATTTTTCTTTTCCAAAGCTGAATTTGCAATCGAGTACTTGATCTTACTTTCCATCATTTCCATCTCTGTGTGTGCTTACCCTGTTTTCAAAAAAGAAAAAAAAGCGCTGATCGGAATGATGTTTATCGGTATCGAAAACATCTATCACATGATCGAGCAAATTACCCCATTAGAGAAGATTGTTGACGCTATTCCTTCCCCCGTCGCTCTCTTTCTTGATGACGGGTGTATCTTAATTGGTATTGGCTTGCTAGCACTCGCCATAAAACGGATCATCACAAAATACGAATGTAGCCAGAGTATTGATGAGCTGACGGGTGTGTTCAATAGAAAGGCGCTTGGAAGCATTTCACTCAAGAAATTTGATCTGATATTTTTCGATCTGGATAACTTTAAAAAACTCAATGATGAACACGGCCATAAATTTGGTGACAGTGTACTTGTTCTATTTAGCCAAGGGTTGAAACAACATACCCAACGAAACGAAATGATTATCCGATTTGGCGGCGATGAATTCATTGCAATCCTTCTACCATATAGAGCTAAATCTTTCCTAACCGAAATTAAAACAACTTTATCTGCACTCAATATTTCTTACAGCTACGGTATTGCTCCAAATAGTGATAGGCGAAATTTACGTGAAGCCATAAACTGCTCTGATAAAGAGTTGTATCGAATGAAACATCTTAAACATCCTCAAACTTAAGCACGCTTCAACTCAGCATTTATAGTAGAGTGATTGCCAATATTTCATCAGGCCGTCAAATAAACAGCACTTGATTAGTTGGTAAGCCTCATTGATTCAAGTAAATAGAATATATTTATATCTATTTCAAACCATCCTTGGCTTAGGTTCACAAATTCTTAATAGGAAATATTTTGAATGGGGATATCCTGCCCGAATATATATACAAACTGTATTTATTTGCTACCATTCATTTATCTATTTCAAACAAACGACAAGGAAGGGTAATAAAAGGAATTAATATAAACCATACACTTAACTATCAAATCTATTTTAATTCAAACAAAGAATTAATCAGTCAATTAACTTTGGAGTAAACTCGATGTTTTTCAAAAACCTTTGTTTTTTGAAAAAAGCTATCGTAATACTACTCTCTCAAATTATTGCAACTTATGCATACGCTGTTGATTTGATTGACAATGGTAGCGTTCAAAAAGCCATTAATTACACCTACTTTCCCTATACAGTTGAAGTTACTGTTTCAAATAGTAATATTCCAGCAGAAACCTTTGAGTGCCAAATTACTAAACGAAGCCACAACCGGGCAGCACAATGGCCTCTCCGTATTGGCCAATGTATCAATGATAACAGTACAGAGGTTTTGGTCGGCCAGTTGCAAACAGATGGGACGATTGTTCCTGTCAAATCCAAAACAGACAACCTGCTTTGGGCTGCGTCCGCTGATTACAGCCTAAGTTTCGAACGTATCGATACCCCATTGATATTAGATTTCCATAATGCCTCACGTTTACTTGAACGTGGTAGTTTTGGCCCAATACTGACAGACATCAACGCCACAGTCGGCCTCACCCCCGAGCAATGGGTCGAATCGCAGTTAGCAAAAACACCGTCATACCACCTAGATGAATACCTACGAATTCAAGAGATCCGTGCGGGTGAAAATGGCAGTAGCCAGGAGCACCGCAACTATCGGAGTAACGCCTGGTGGGGAATAGCGCTCAACAGTGAAGACCAACTCCGCCAACGAGTTGCCTTCGCGCTTAGCCAGTTAGTCGTCGTATCACAAAATGACGCGGGCCTATCTGGTGATGACAGAGCCAAAGGGCTCGCCATCTACTACGATATCCTCGTCGAACATGCCTTTGGCAATTACAAGGACTTGATCCGCGATGTTACCTACTCCCCTGCCATGGGACGCTTTCTAACCATGGCTGGTAACTTGCCGCCTGATCCAGAAAATAACCAATATCCCGATGAAAACTACGCCCGAGAGTTATTGCAACTGTTCTCGCTGGGCGAATGGAAGGTCAACTACAAAGGCGTGATAAGAAAAGACAAGGAAACCCAGCAGCCTATTCCTGCCTATACCGAAGAAGATGTTTTGGAGTTAGCAAGATTGTTCACGGGTTGGGATGAAGAAAATGGCTTACTCAGTCCTATGGTCGTCACCGCCAGCAATCATAATTCAGAGCCAAAGCGTATTCTAGGCCGTAATTTCCCTGGCAATGAGACAGCTGAAGAAGAGCTGGAAAGATTGCTTGATATCCTCGTTAGCAGGCGTGAAACCGCAGTATTTGTCAGTACCCACCTTATCAAACAACTTGTTACCTCAAACCCTGACAAACACTATGTTGAGCGCGTTGCCCGTACTTTCAACCAAACCCAGGGCGATTTAGCCGCTGTGATAAGCGCCATACTCACCGATCCCCAACCCTATGAGTCGAACCCACTCACCGTTTCCAAAGCTCGCGAACCCATTATCACCATGACCGCGCTATTCCGTGCATTTAACAGTCAAATGGGCGACAACTACCCGCACCACCGTGACACCTCGCTAGGCTATGGCTACGACGCGCAATACTCACCAGAAGGACATCGCTTTTCTCAAGGACCGTTATCAGCTCCTTCGGTTTTCAACTTCTTCCCAGCCACCTTTACGCCAAGCGGCCCACTGGAAGACAACGGATTAATTGGCCCAGAATTCGCCCTGTACACTTCAGCCGAAATCCCGCATTTGTCCAACTTGGTATTCCGCAAGTTCAAAGACGACAACACCCTGACCGGGGATGTCGCAGGTTTGGCAGATAACCGTTTGTTCCTTGATTACTCAACATTTACCGGCCTGTGGACCACTGACGACAAAGCCAACTTCCTCGCATTACTGGCCGATACCCTATTTGATGGCTCGCTCAGCCCACAGCTTGAACAACGACTCGGCGACGTCTACGACGATATGCCAAAGGGTAACCATGACAACATGTACAAGGTGTTCTGGATGGCAGCCATGTCCCCCGAATTCCAGATTCAGGAGTAATGATGATGAAATTATCGAGACGTCGATTTTTGCAACACAGCGCCCTGATGACAGGGGCGACGGCTATGCCGGTAGCATTTTCCCTCTCTAACAAGGCGTATGCGGCTGAAGATTACAAAGCCTTGGTATGTGTCTTCCTGCGAGGAGGAAATGACTCCTTCAATATGATGATGGCGGGCGATGATGATCTCTATGGCAAATATGCCGCTCGCCGGCCCAACATCGCCATTGATAAAACCAACCTGCTAATGACAGGCAAAAATGACAGCAACGGAGTACCGATTGGTCTTCACCCCAATATGCCGGGCGTTCAGTCATTGTTCCAAGATGACCTTGCCGCTGGGTTAATCAATATCGGTACGCTGGTTGGCCCTGACGGATCCGGCGCTCCCTATCCAACAGGCTTGTTTAACCATTCAAAGCAGCAGTACGCATGGGAAAGTGCATGGCATTCCAGTGCCTATGCTGCTTATGGCTGGGGTGGTTTGCTGATGGATATCTTAGCTCAGGGAGGGGCAATACCAGAACTACTCTCACTCGGTGGAAACAGCTGGCTAAGCGGTGTCAATGTCAGTGATCTGCGTACTAATACCCAAGGGTCGGTATCAGCGGTAAACGCCTTCAGTGCATCAGGAACTTTGGAGAGGGAGTATAGAGAAATGGTCGAGGAGGTGTACATGTCGCCCTTCCACCAGCAGTACACTAAGCAGCATAGTGACTTCCTTGCTCCCTACAATAACTTCCGTTCGCTCATAGACTCAACGGAACTCGATCCGACCATCAGCCGAAATAGTTCTATTGGCTCGCAGCTATCAGCGGTTAAACGCATCATAGATGCATCGGTTGCTTCCGGAAGCGTGGGGCGACAGGTCTTTATCGTTAACCAAGGTGGTTATGATACCCACAAAAATCAGGTACCGCGTCACCAATCCTTGTACAGCCAACTCGATACCGCTCTGACCGAGTTCACCAGAGCATTAGGTGCACTGCAGCCCAATGTCACCAGCTTTACCATGTCGGACTTTGGTCGCACCATGCACAATAATGCCAATGACGGCACCGACCATGGTTGGGGCAGTAACCAACTGGTAATTGGCGGTAGCGTATCAGGTGGTTGCTATGGCGCTTATCCAGATTTTAGTGTCGGAAGTCCAGACGACAACGGCAGGGGCCGCCTGATCCCGACTCAGGCCCACGAGCAGATGGCTGCCACTCTGTCCAGTTGGTTTGGCGTCGGCCAATCAGGCATAGAAACCATTTTCCCAACGGCTTCGGCCAACTTCGCCACCATGGACTTAGGCTTTATGGTGTAAACCCTGTCCGAGTAAAACTAAAAAGCCACGAGGCACTAGGAGCGCATCGTGGCTTTTTTAATTTAGGCTTTTAGGTTGAGACCTACGGATTACTCAGTGACAGCTTCGGCAGTCTCAACCGTCTTTTTAGCATCACGTTGATAAACAACACTGGCAATCACGACCGTTAGCGGCACTGTCATAATAAGCCCGATACTGCCAGCAAGGCCGTGGATCATTGCCAGCGACAAAGCAGGGATGTTCATAAACTGCATTACCGGCATCTGGAAACCCCATACCATCATAATGGTGGTCAGTGCGCTTCCCACAAAAGCCAACACCAAGGTATTGGTCATGGTCCCGAGGATATCGCGGCCGATACGGATGGTCGCAAGGAGACGGTCTTTTTCAGATTGTTCTGGGGACATTTCACGCAGCTCATGGTAAGACGAGGCCATGGAAATCGCTACATCCATCACCGCGCCGAGTGCCGACACCATAATCGCTACAAATAACAACCAGCGAACTTGCACTTGGGCTTCACCACCGAGGTAGAGAATATCTTCCCCCTTCTCAAGGTATAAGCCGTTGAGCTGTGCCATCTCACCAAAGAACTGGGCCATCAGGCCTGCCATCACCACACCTGCCAATGTACCCAGCATAGAGGCCAGCGACTTCTTGTTCCAACCCGCAACCAGCAGGAAGTTGACCACAATTTTCACCGCCATCAGGCCAATAGTGACAAGGATCGGGTTCCATCCTGCAAACAGTGCAGGTACTAAAACGCCAATCAGCAGGGCTCCTGTGAAGTACAAAGAAATGACTGAATTCACGCCTTGCAAACCGGCAAACAACACGGTTAACACCACAATAATGCCAACCATCCAATATACCGCCGAAGAGCGGTCATGGTTGTAAGGCCAGTAAATCGTGCGGTCGCCCTGCTCTCTCACCAAAAGGATAAACCTGTCACCCTCTGCCACATATACATTGTGTAACCGGCTAAGTTGGTTTTCGACTTCGACCTGCTTGCCGGCATCAATGCCTTCCAGCAATTCCACCAGCAACCGTTGACGTCCTGTCTTAACTGAAGGCACTAAAGGATCAGACTGAGTACTCTCAGCTAAAACATCGATCACACTCGCGCGGACAAATTCCTGGTTGCTGTAAGCCTTGGGCCGGAATGATTCACTCACCGATGGCGAGTACCACAAAATAGCGGTGGAAACCAAAAAGACGACAAAAGGAAATAATAATCGTTTTAACATCATAATTACCAAAAACAAGAAGGCGCCGAAGCGCCTTCTTTATCTTATTTCAATAAATTCAATTACTCAGACTTAGGCTGGTTAGCGTAAGTACAGCCTTCGTATGGGTTGCTTGGATTCGGGTTCACGAACCAAGTATCACCATTCTCAGCGTTAACAGAAACATTGATGGCATCACGAGCACCAGGTCCAGAGCGCATCACACAGATTTCTTTGTTCTGTAGACGCTTCCATAACGCTTCACCTTCATTCTCACGTGCCAGCAAGATTGCACCTTTATCTTCTTGGGCAATGTTACCTTCGGCATCAGCAGGACCGTACTGTTCGATGTACCAGTTCACGTTTTCAAACTCTGAACGGTCTAGGACACCTTTCTCTGCAACATATGCTGTTAGCATATCGCGTACTGCATACACTTGTTCAGCAGAAGATTCCCAAATAATGCTCTCGTCTGTTACCCAACCTTTTTCTTTCATTGGGGAACCGAAACGGTAGTCGTTGATTGCAAGAACATAGTTCGCTTTTGGATCCAGATCTACACCACGGATCTTGATGTTCTTGATACGCTCACCAACTGCCTCTGCTAGGTCGACAACATACTCAATGTGGCCATCAAAGATATCGTAGTTAAATGAAGGAACATCCTCGTTGAACGATACAGTGATATCACCTTGTTGGTACTGGTTGAAGTAGCTGTAAGACCACTCCATATACTCTTTAAGGTTCTGACCAGAAATGTTTACCGCAACCAACTGGTTGTCGTACATGTAAAGGTTCGAGCTGTCTTTCTTGCGGTAAGTTTCACCATCAAATAGGTTAGAACCATCTGAGAACAGAGCTGCAGCTGAAACATCGACGTGGATTTGCTCACCAATAGCCGCGCTGCCTTTAGACTCAACATTCATGATCTGAATTTGGTTGATCAAATCAGTCAGAGGCATATCATGCAACTTAGCACTATGGATAGTCGAGTACAGACGCAAACCTTCGCTGTTAAGCACTTGCTCTTCAAGTACAGCTTCATCAGCAAAGCCACCTTCAGAGTTAGTGAAGTTACCACGAACAACACCGATTTCGATATTAGCATCTTCTACAGAAGCATCGTGGATGTGCTGCATTTCATTTTGCAGTGCTGCATCTTCTTCAACATCAGCAACGGTGCGGTTGGACATTGTGGTATCCACAATCTGCCACTGGCCATTTCCATCTTTCTCAAGCTCAATCTCAGCTTTAGCCAACGCCCAACCCCAGTTACCTGGTTCGATAACTTTAACTTTGGTGTTGCGGTTTTCTGAGTTGTAAATACCAGATTTAGACTTATCTTCAACTTGGTTATCTGCGTCAACAGAGATGTCATCCATTCCGTTTTCGAAAGGTGCATCTAGCTCAATTTGCTCGATAAAGCGAGCATGCTCGTGCCCCATGAAGATAACATCGAACTTGTCTGCCATCTTAGAAGCGATTTCGTTTACACCACGGGCATGTGATTCACTACGGCCATGGTGAAGGGCACCAATCACAACATCAGGCTGGTACTGGGCAATTACCTGGTCAACAGTACTTTCTAGTGACTCGAACTCTTCTTTAAAATCAAGGTTACGGAAGTTTTCTGGGTTAGAAGCATTCCAGATTTTCACGTAAGAAGGCGTCAGACCGATAACCGCAACTTTGGCACCGTTGTAATCAAAGATCTGGTAACCACGAAGGAAAGGTACTTCCTGACCATTGGTTTTACAGTCAGCTGAGTTCTTGTCCCAGATGATATTTGAAGAGATGACCGAACCATTGAAGCCTTCAAGACTGCGCTCAAGGAAGGCACGCTCGAAATCGAATTCGTGGTTGCCTGGAACCCATACGTCGTAATCCATGAAGTTCATGGTTTCAACAACTGGGTGAACCGGTAGGTCGTTAAACAGTTCAGCTGAGTTACCTTGAACTGTATCACCAAGATCGATCATCAAGAAGTTATCGTTGTCGGCACGCTCTTCGTTCAACAGCGTAGCAATCTTGGTAAAGCCAGCATTCACATCCACGCCGTCCAATGCGTAATCATACGCAAAGATACGGCCGTGCATATCACCAGTTGCGCCGATAGTAATTGTTTGGAAGTTAAGGTTCTCATTGTCACCTTTGACAATTACTGGCTGGGTTGGCTCATAGGTTTTACATTCAGCGATAACTGGGCGCTCTGGCTTGCTGTTGTCGCTATTACATCCTGCTAGGGCGGTAACAATCGCTGCACTCAGCGCTGCTACTTTAATAGTATTCTTAGTCATGTTTAGGCAATCAAAAAAATGGAAATAGAAAATGAAAACGTGAGCAAATATACGCCCTAGCAATAGAATAAAAACTCAAAATTCGCCCAGAACGTTTCCAAATGTAAATTCGGTAAGTTCGATAAATGAATCGTTAATTGTAAACCTTTGCATGCTGCGCAAACGTTAAACACCAACAATCACACAACACTAAAGCGTTCAAAAAATAGGCAGGCAAACGTTTGCCAGCGTGATGTCGATCCCAAAAAACCAGAGCGAAATGAACTTAGAAAATCACATAAAAGTGATGCAAATCACAAAAATAGAGCTTGGTAACTTATGGTAGTCACTCTACTCGTTAATGAAGTGATGACTTACAAAATGAAAGAACATGATCACTTTCTAACCACAAAGTGGGAGTTCCCTTCTCTTTAGCTACACCATAAGCATCAAAATACAGTCATTATCAGAGCAAGTGTAAAGCTGTGTAAGGATACGGTTCATCGTTATGTTCAAATTCAACGAATGATCACTCGGGATAGACCTCTATTCCTGAAATAGATAGTTTTTGCCCCTTCTCGGTTAGAGGACTGTTTAATAGGGTGATATAGGACAGCAGGACAGCAGGACAGCAGGACAGCAGGACAGCAGGACAGCAGGACAGCAGGACAGCAGGACAGCAGGACAGCAGGACAGCAGGACAGCAGG